>JAJISJ010000054.1 GCA_022848765.1 Thermoplasmatota archaeon | reverse complement strand
CCCGAGGATATAATTACAATAACAATTGACCGTGGAGGTGAATGTTCAACATCAGAGATCTCGTTTAATCATGATGATCATCTTAATCCCGCTCTTGAAAATGGATATCCTGCAGATCCAATAGCAGAAATAGTATCCATATCAAATGGAGACATACTTAGTTCAAGTAATTATCAATATGAACCAACAGATGGAGAGGCTTATTTGAATTGGTTCTTCTGGTGGGCTAACGTTAGCTACGTGAGTGGCGTCCTTACCATTCGTGGTAAATCATATGATCCTAAACCATATGGATATTTAACAGATCTACATTTATGGATTACAAATAATAATGATGAAATAGTCTTTGAGGATTGGAGAAACAATTCTGAAATGTATTACGAGGGAGAATGGGTTACAGGTGAGAAACTATTAAATGGTAGAGGTGGAGCCTTATACTATATGCCTGATAATTTTGAAAAAGATATTTTATGGGCATCAAATGGTAGATTAACAGGTCAAGAATCTGTAATAAATGCTATCAATCAGGGAAGTGGTTTCCTATTCTTCTCTGGCCATGGAAGTCCGAATGTTTGGGCTGACCAATATCCTGGTATCCCCGGTAATAGAGCAGGTGGAAGTGTAACTGGATTACAGGTAACAACTTTGAGACCATGGGCTCCTTTTTTTAGTATCCCAATATTTCCAATGGATACTCTTTCAAATGGTGAAAAATTACCAATCGCTGTTATTGGTGGTTGTCATAATAGTCAGTTCAATGTTTCTATGGTAATGGGATTTCTCGATGGAATGAATTTTTTATTCCCTAGCTTTCCTGAATTAAGTATGTGGTGTCATGGACAACTAGTTCCAGAAGCATTCAGTTGGAGATTAGTTAGAAATCCAAATGGCGGAGCTATTGCAAGTATGGGAAATACAGGATTAGGTTATGGTGTTCCTCATAAAGATGCAACTATTGGTGGCGGAGATGCATGGATTACCATAGAATTTTTCAAACAATATGGAGAAGATGGTCTTGATATTCTTGGTGAAACATATTCTCAAACGCTAACAAGTTACCTAAATAGTTTTGATATGGAGAATCTTAGAGCAGGGCATCCAAAAACAATACAACAATGGGCTCTTCTTGGAGATCCAACACTAAAAATTGGTGGATATAACTAATAATTCACCAACTTTCTCTTTTTTATTTTAACACTATCTCTTTAAAATCAACATATTTTTGTAAAACTTTCGGAATTTCAATGCTTCCATCCTCTTTTTGATAATTTTCCAAGATACAAGTAAGGCCTCGTTGAATTGCAATAAGTGTTGAATTAAGAGAATGACAAAAATTTGTTGGCATACCATCCTTTTCTCTATATCTTATTTTTAATCTTCTAGCTTGATAATCAGTACAATTGCTAGTTGAAACAAGTTCTCTATATTGAGATTGTGAGGGATACCATGCCTCTAAATCATATTTTTTTGAGGCTACAATTCCAATATCGCCAGTACAAATATTTACTTTTTGATAATGAATTCCAAGGGATTGCCAAAACAGTTCTGCAGTTTCAAACAAATAATCAAATTCTTCCCAACTATCATTAGTATTGGTAATTGAAATCATTTCAACTTTTTCAAAATGATGAGTTCGAAAAATCCCCTTTGTATCTTTTCCATGTGCTCCAGCTTCAGTCCTAAAACATGTGGAAAATCCCCCATAGCGAATAGGAAAATCCTTTTCATAAAGTATCTCATCTTTATGAAATCCAACTAAAGGTGCTTCTGAAGTCCCAACAAGATATAGATCTTCATCTTCGATTTTGTAAACATCATCTCTAAATGTAGGGAGAAATCCCCCGCCTTCCATTATAAAACCACGAACAAGTGTAGGAGGTATCATAAGTTTAAAGCCTCTTTTTTTAAGAATTTTTATTGAATGTAAAATTATTGCAAACTCTAATTCAACTAATTGATTTTTTAAAAAATAGAAACGTGTTCCTGAAGTCTTCGCAGCTCTTTCAATATCGGCTAAATTATATGTTTTAACTAAATCAACATGTGATTTTGGAATAAAATCAAATTCTGGTTTTTTCCCCCATTTCTGAATAACTATATTGCCTTCCTTATCTTTTCCAAAGGGTACAGTCTCGTGGAGAAGATTTGGAATTCGCAATAAATGAAATTTTTTTTCAGATTCTATTTTTTTACAAAATTCTTCTAATTCTTTTATTTTTTCTGGTATTTTTTTAGCTTCAATTATCTTTTTTTTAATTTCTTCGTGTCCATTTTTTTGTTTTAATAATTGTATTTTCTTTGTTAATTCGTTTCTTTTGCTTCTTAATTCATCGATTTGTTTTTTTAATTCTCTCCATTTTTTATCCTTTTCTATTAAATTTTTTAACATTATTATGTAATCTTTTTTTCTTCTTTTTTCAAGATTATTTAGAATTAATTCTGGATTATCTCTTATCATTTTTATGTCTAACATTTGGTTGAATCACGTAAGTATTAACTTTTTAATAGTGTTTTGATTTGAAAACTATCGAGTAAATAGAGAAAGTTTATATTATTGTGATTTATAATCAGAAAATTGTGTGTTTAGCTATTCCTGGTAAAATTATTAAAATTGATGATAAGGATGATTCAGCTACTGTTGATTATGGAGATGGCACTAAAAGAATGATTAACATTTCTTTAGTTGATGTAAAAATTGGAGATTATGTTTTAGTACATGCTGGTTTTGCCATTGAAAAACTTGATGAGGTTGAAGCTCAGAAAACACTTGATCTTTTTAGAGAGATGCTATCTGATTTGGAGGGAAAATAGTGTTTTCATTAAATGATAATAAACTTGCTCATGAAATAGTGTCAAATATTAAAAAAAAAAAGATTAATTTAAAATTCATGCATGTTTGTGGAACACACCAAGATACACTAGTTAAACATGGGCTTGATTTTTTCCTAAAAGATTGTGGTATTGAAATTGGACAAGGACCTGGCTGCCCTGTTTGTGTAACTACTCCTAAAGAAATCGAGGAAATGATATTTCTAGCAAAAAATGGTAAAATTGTAACAACCTTTGGAGATATGATTAGAGTACCAGGAGAAAAAAAATCATTACAAAATTTAAAAACAGAAGGATATGATATTAGAACAGTATATGGTATTGAAGACGCAGTATTAATTGCTAAAAATAATCCTGATAAAGAAATTGTTTTTATGGCTGTAGGTTTTGAAACTACTGCTCCAACAACTGCTTCTGCAATATTAAAGAATCCTCCAGAAAATTTTTCGATTTTATGTTGTCATAGGACTATTCCATTTGCATTAAAAACTATAATTGATATGGGAGAATTAAAAATCGATGGACTAATTGAACCTGGTCATGTTTCTACAATTATTGGAATTGAACCTTATGAGTTTATTTCCCGAGAATATAATATTCCTCAGGTTATTGCTGGTTTTGAACCTATTGATATCCTTATGGGTGTTTGGATGCTCATTATACAAATTGAACAGAATTCACCTTTTGTTCAAAATGAGTATTCTCGTGCTGTAAAACGGGAAGGAAATATTAAGGCTCAAAAAGTTATGAATAAAGTTTTTGAAGTTTGTGATGTTAAATGGAGAGGATTTCCAATAATACCTAAATCTGGACTTGTTTTGAAAAATGATTTTGATCAATATGATTCTAGGAAAAAATTTGAAGATGATATAATAGATCTTCAAAATTATAAATTTAAAGAACCTAAAGGTTGTCGATGTGGAGAATTGTTAAGAGGTTTGATATCACCTAGAGAATGTCCTTTATTTGGTGTTAAGTGTTTTCCTGATAATCCAATTGGACCTTGTATGGTAAGTATAGAGGGTAGTTGCAATATTGAATTTAAATATTTAAAAAACAAATAATAATTAATTGTTTTAATTATTGTATTTTATCTTTTATTATTAATAATAAAAGTGTTATACTTATTGAAGCTAAATAAGAAATTATTGATCCTAGGCTAATATCGTAGATTGGATAAAGAAAATGAACTCCAGTCGCATATACTGCAACACTTGATATTCCAATTATCATAGATTTTGCCATACCAGCAGCAAAATTTGGCCCATACTCTCTATAACTTATTAACATTGTTGAAATAATTATTGCGGGAAATACTGAAAATATTCCACTTATAATTGCCCCAATATTTGATAGTAGAATTGCAATAGAAATGACTATACCAGCCATTATTCCTCTAATAACAATTTTTTTTTTATTAAAGTGAAAATCCACATTTTTGATAGATTTGATTTTCATTTTATTTTCAAGAATTATTAAAGCTGAAATTAGAGATATAATGAATATTGTTATTGAAATGTATATATTATTTAAATTTAAATATAAAATTAAAAATGATAATATTGTCCAAATTGAAAGTGAGGTTAAAAATGCAATAAGTATTGATCTATAAATTAAAATGGCAAATATGACCAAAAATAATATATTTATACCTAATTCTGCAGGTATTACTGCAGCAGCTTCTGAAGAAAAATTAATATCTTGATTAATAGCTAAGAAGATGAGAGCAATAACAATTGTCGATGGTAATGTTCCAAGAATCCCTCCTATTTTTGTACCATATTTTTCAGCAATAAACATTATTACTACTACTATTATTGCTGATAGGATAAAAGGTAAAAATAATTGATATAAAATAAAATTCATATTTAATACAGATGAATAGGTCTTATAAAATAATTATTTTTTATTAGAAAATTAATAATATATATTTTGATGTAATATAAATGATCCTTATTTTTCTTTTTGATTATTCATTTTTTTCTTTGCCAGTAGATTCGTTATATTGAAATACAAATATACAATAATTAATTCAATTCCAAAAAATAGTAAAAATAATCCAGCAAAATGCATTTTTATTAAATCCCCTATATTTGATAAGTCCAATCTATAATTAATTATTATAGAAATAAGAAAGGGTATAAACATGGCAACAATAACTAATGTTAATATTTGTATTAAATCAATATTTTTACCCATATTTATTCATTGATAAAATTTACATTATTAAAGTTATTTCTATTTTATAGATATACATATAAAATTCTTAATTTTTTCAAGAAGTTCAGATTTAATAAGTATTTTTATTTGATTATAATTATATTGTTAAAATATTCTTTGAATATTCATAAGTATATTCACCTACAAATAAAGTATATAAGAAGAGGTAAGTTTTTTAATTTAAATTATGGGGGAATTAGAAATGGAAGGCATAAAAAATTTAAAGAATCATTCTAAAAAAGAAAACTTATTTAATAATAAAAAAAAAACATTTTCTTTATTAACATGTAAAAAAGATGAGTTTAAAGATTGGTTTGATCCGCTATAGTGCAAAAATATTTAATTTATTATCTTAAAAATTTATTAGATTTCTAATCAATAATATTTCCAACTATAACATTTTGACCTACTGAAATTCCTCCATCGCCATTTGGAATTTTATTATGGAGTAAGAGTTTGAGTCCAGCAGTATTAATTTTTTTTTCAATCATTTCTATTATTGGAATATTATATGAAACACCACCTGTTAATCCAATTTTATTAATATTATATTTCTCTGCATTTTCAATAGCAATTTCAGATAAACTATCAACAACAGTTTTTACTAATGAGTAAGAAATATCTGCTTTTTGTTTATCTGATAATGGTTTCTTTATCATTTCATCCATTTGTTTAAAAAGATCCATTGTTCTAACAACACCATTCTTAACTTTTACATTAAAAGAATATTTTTCTTCCCCTTTTGCAAGGAATTTCTCCAATTTCATTGCAGGCTCTCCACTGTAAGTTCTTTTAATACAAATATCTAAATAACAAGAAATCGCATCTAAAAATCTTCCAAAACTACTTGACTTAGGAGATTTATTTATTAATTTATTTAGAACATCTGCTTCTTGGTTATTGAAATATTTTTCTTCACCAAAATTTTTAAAAATTGCATAAACTAACCTTCTTGGATCCTTTGTCGCTTTGTCTCCACCTAACATAGGTATGTATTCTAAATGTCCTAATCTTTCATATGTTTTAATATTTGTATATAGTATCTCACCACCCCAAAAAGTACCGTCATCTCCATATCCTAATCCATCTAAGGTTAGGACAATACCTTCATCTATTTCGTTATCAATTAAAAGTGAAACTGCATGAGCCCAATGATGTTGTATTTCATATATTGGTGCATCATATTGTGTAGAAAATTTTCCCCCTAATTTTCGTGAATTATATCCCGGATGAAGATCTATTGAAATCGCATCTATTTTTTTATTTTTCATAGTAAGATCCATCAGATGCATTATGCTTTTTTCTAAAAAATCTAGGGTTGAGTAATAATCTGAATTTCCAATATATTGAGTCATAAATAATTTTTTATCATTTGAAATTGCTCCACAAATATTTTCACCTGCTCCCCAGCTTATGATGGATTTATCATAGCTTATCTTAATTGGATCAGGAACATATCCTCTTGATTTACGTAAAAAAAATGTATAATTCTTCCACATTCGGATTACTGAATCATCTATTCTATTTGGTATTTTTCTATTATGCAGGAGATATAAATCAGCTCCCAGTTTGAAAACACTATCATTATCGATTATCATTGGCTCTCCTGGAAAATTTGCTGAGGTCATAATTAAAGCTTCAGATTTTAGATATTTGAATAATATATGATGTAATGCCGTATATGGAAGGTAGATTCCAATAGTATTTAATCCAGGGGAGATTTCATCTGCAATTTTTTTATGAACAAGGACTATTGGTTTATTTTTTGATAATAAAAGTTTTTCTTCATTTTTTGTTATTTCTCCAAATTTTTTAGCGGTTTTTATATTCTTTAC
>JAJISJ010000053.1 GCA_022848765.1 Thermoplasmatota archaeon | reverse complement strand
AGGAGTTGATATCTTAGGTGAAGTTTGGGGTGGTGCTGAGAGTAAATATTTAGATACATTTCCACCGATGGATGATCAAACTGATTGTAAAACAGTTGAAGAATGGCCTTTAATTGGAGATCCAAGTTTAAAAATTGGAGGTTATTCCTCTTAATTTTTTTTTAAGTTGATCTTTTTGTAGAAATCTTATTCTTATGTTATAACTATAATGATATCGCAATTTATTAAATAAAGAGAAGATTTTTTTTTATATTACCTATTTTATATCAAGAGAAAATGTTTGGTACAATAATTAATGCAATTGCTGTCGTAATTGGAAGTTTTTTAGGATTAATTCTACGTTCAAAACTACCAAAAAGAATTACTAACACAGCATTTCATGGAGTGGGGTTATTTACAATAATTCTTGGAATAATAATGGCAATAAAAACAAGTAACATTCTTATTATGATTTTTAGTATTGTTATTGGTGCATTAGTTGGTGAAATAATTGATATTGACAAATGGATTAATATTTTTGGGGAATGGCTCAAAAAGAATTTTAAAGGTAAAAACGAGAGATTTTCTGAAGGATTTATCACAGCGTTTTTACTTTATTGTATGGGTTCTATGACGATTCTTGGAGCAATTGAAGAAGGACTTGGTGGAACACCTAATCTTTTAGTGGCGAAATCTGTTTTAGATGGTTTTTCTTCAATTATATTAGCTGCAACTATGGGTATAGGGGTTTTATTTTCTTTTATTCCCTTACTTCTTTTTCAAGGTGGTTTAACATTGCTTGCTTCAAATATGCAAAATATTTTAACAGGCAGTATAATAAATGAATTATCTGCTGTTGGAGGAATACTACTCCTTGGTTTAGGTATAACAATTTTGGATATTAAAAAAATCAAAATTCTAAACATGTTACCAAGTTTGATAATAGTTGTAATTTTAACATACTTTTTTTTATAAATTATTTATAATATTTTTTTCTAAACCATAATTATTTTCAATCAACTCAATTAACCTATCAACAAATCTAGCTAATGGGCCACCATCAACAATATCATGATCTACTGTAATAGTCAAATGTAGATATTCACGTATCTCTATTTTATTATTAACTACGCCAGGTTTTTTATTTATTCCTCCAACAACTATTGTTGATGCAGTAGCTCCTGACAGTGGAATTGCCCAACCTGGAAATTTACCTTTCATTCCAATTGCTGTTACTCCAACAGTTCCAATATGTTTTTTTCTAAATAATGCATTTTTTCGTGCTAAATAAATAGCAATTTTTTTTACAAATAAAGGAGAGCTAAGAATAATTTTTTCAAATGATGTTAGATTTTCCCCAAGAATGTGGTTTTTAAAATCAATTTTTTCTTTTTGTATATCTCTTACTTCTTTTGTTATCTCTAATACACTTTTTGTATTAGCTTTTCTAATTATATATGCCATAGTTATTTGGTCATCATTAATCGTTCTTTCAACAGGAATTGGGATATCAACATCATCAAAAGAAATTGTATTTCTTCTTCCTTGTCTACTTGTGTTAATAATTTTATGTTCACTAACTGCTTGACTAATACATTTTATTAACCATCCAGTAAATGAAATATTTATATTATGTTTAATTTTATAATCTCGAATAATGTTTCTACCATTTGTTACATCTACATCTATCAAACCATGAACGTTGTGTCTTCTTTTGCCTTCTTTTAAGATCAATACAATATTTTGTCGATTTTTCGTAAAATGTTTTATCTCGTATTTTCCTATTTTATCCATATTTGCAAATCAAATAATAAATTATTATATAATGATTATTGAATTAATACAAAAAAATTATTGATACAAGGTATTATAGAATCAAAATTTAAAAATTATACTTAAATTTATAACCAAATACTCCAAAATCTATCTCATTTTTGAAGCATAGATGAATAACAATCACCACAGACACAATTTGGGTTATCGGTATCGTTAACACGACTTATTTTACATATCAAATTTTTTTAATAATATTGATAATTTATTAAAAAGCTTACTCGTTAAGGTTTTAAATCAAGAATAAATCTATTTAATAATTCTATTTGGCTGATATTATGGTATCTTTAACATTTTATGGTGGAATAAATCAAATAGGTGGAAATAAAATACTTCTTGAAGATAATGGAACAAAGATTTTTCTTGATTTTGGTATGAACTTCGAAGAGCATCAAAACTATTTCACAGAATATATGCCCCCTAGAAAATGTAATAGCATCAATGATTTCATCTACTTAAATCTCCTCCCAAACTTAAATGGAATTTATAGGAGAGATTATTGTAAACATATGGGGCTTGATTTTAAAGAGGATAATAGTGTTGATGGTATTTTAATATCTCATGCCCATATAGATCATGTTGGTTATGTTCATTTTCTAAGGAAGGACATACCTACTTATGTAAGTAGTGAAACTAAAGCAATTATGGAAATGTTCAGTAGGATTGGAGCTGCAGGCTTTGAGGAATTCACTGGTTTTAAA
The DNA here is from genome assembly GCA_022848765.1 of Thermoplasmatota archaeon. GTDB lineage: Archaea > Thermoplasmatota > E2 > DHVEG-1 > DHVEG-1 > JAJISJ01. The sequence goes on along the minus strand of JAJISJ010000053.1, from coordinate 4,486 downwards.
CCATCCTTTCAGCTAATATCAAAAAAGAGAGGGAATGGATTTAAAAGAAGAGATGCTAGAGATGGATTAGAGAGAAGAAATGTAAGAGTTTTTGATTTTGGTAAAAAATTTAAAATAGACAATTTGGAAATATTACCTTGCAGAGTTGATCATTCTTTACCAGGAGCAACAGCTTTTATTATATATGCAAGTAATGGAACAGTAATCTATACAGGAGATTTAAGATTTCACGGAAGACAAAAGGAATGGAGCAACGACTTTATTGAAAAGGCAGCTGATGCTGATCCAATCATTATGATTTCAGAGGGTACAAGAATAAAAGAAAAAGAAGCAAGAACAGAAGAATATGTTCAAAAAGAAAGTACAAAATATATCAATAAGAAAAAGGGTTTAGTTATTGCTAATTTTCCTATTAGAGATACTGAAAGGCTACTAACCTTCTATAATACAGCAATAAGCAATAAAAGAAAGTTGATAATAGAATATAGACAAGCAATGCTATTAGATTTATTGCGGCAACATGGAATAGAAAATCTACCTAAATCCGATAATGAAAACATCAGAATATTTTATCCCAAAAAAAGCTGGGGTTTAGTCGGTAGAAATGATTTTACTGATGAACAAATAAAACAAGATTATTCCTCCTGGGAAAAAAACTATCTTGATTTGGATAATATAATTATTGCAGAAGAAATAAGAAAAAATCAAAAAGAATATGTTATGTTTATGAATTATTTTCAGCTAAATAACTTAATGGACATAAAGCCAAAGAAAGGAAGTGTTCATATAAGGAGCATATGTGAACCATTTTCAGAAGAGATGGAACTAGATCAAAAAAGAATAGATAATTGGTTAAAATTATTTAGTTTATATCCTGAGCGTAAAATTCATTCCTCAGGTCATGCATGTGGGCCAGCAATATTTGAAATGATAAATAAAATAAATCCAAAAAAATTATTTCCCGTTCATACAATAAATCCAGAATTTTTTAAAGAATTACCACACAGAAAAGTAATTTATCCAAAATATGGTAAAAAATTCATTGTATAATGTATAATAAGAGTAAATTAATATTAAAGAAATTCTTTTATAAACCATGTATTAATTAGAATTAACCCCAAATAATAGTACCTTTATTTGATAATTGATATAGCTCATCTTCTAAAATCCTTTGATGGTTTATTTCATCTAGTGCTAAGTTATTAAATATTTTTTTCCCCTCTTCATTATTAAACATATTTGAAATTTTTCTATATCTTTCATGTGCTTTTTTTTCAGATTCAATTGCCAAATATATGACATTTATGATTTCATCTTTATTGGGTTCAATATCTCCTTCAATTTCAGATTTTATTTGAAGTTTTTTTGAGGTAATATCATTATCTTGTATTATTTCTCCTTCTTTACGAGATTCAATTATTTTTTTTACCTTATTATAATGATTTTTTTCAAACTCAGCTAATTCCATAAATAATTGTTTACCTGAATTACTCTTAGCTTTTTCATGGGCATTTTCATAAAATTCTTTTGCTTTTAATTCACTATTTAGAGCTTCTATTAGCAGATTATCTAGGTTATCATTAACAAATTCATTGTTATTCATTTAATCACTCCAATATTATTTTAAATAATTTCAAAATGATTATTTTAAATCTAAAAATGCTATATCTTCTTATTAATATTATCTAAAATATACTTCAATTTTTTTTTACTTTTCTTTAGACACAATATTTTTATTCAATACTTAATTACATGATAATTGATAATATGAGAGCGGTTGTTTTTGGGGGGGCAGGTGTTATTGGTAGTTGTTCAGTTGAGTATCTTTCTAAGTTGGATAAATTTTCTGAAATAGTTATTGCTGATATAAATGAAAAAGCTGCAAAGAAAATATCGAGAAAAAATGAAAAAATTACTTTTACAAAAATTAATGCAAAAGATGAAAGAAGTTTGATACAAAGTTTAAATGATGCTGATGTAGCAATAAATTGTATTGGTCCTTTTTATAAATTTGCACCATTTATTCTAAAAGCAGCAATAAAAAAAGGTGTAAATTATGTTGATGTTTGTGATGATTATGATACAACAGAATTACTCCTTGATAAATTTCATAAATCTGCATTGGATGCGAATATATCATGCATAGTTGGTTTAGGGGCAAGTCCAGGATTGACTAATTTGATTGCAGCTTATGGGTCAAAACAATTTACATCTGTTGAAGAAATAAAGATTTTTGTAACTCGTAGTATAGATGAAAAAGCAGGTGCAGCTATACCATATCATATGCTACATTGTTGGGTTGGAGAAATCCCTATTTATGTTAATGGTCGATTTAAAAAGGCAAGAGGTCTTGTAGATGGTAAAGAATATGTGAATTTTCCAAAACCATTTGGCCAAATGCCAGTATATTATTTTGGACATCCTGAGACCGTTACTCTTCCAAGATATATTAAAGGAGTGAAAAATGTATGTTGTAAAGGATCATTTATACCATCTGAATTTAGAGATATATTAGTTAATTTAGATTCACTTGGATTAATATCAGAAAAAAGTATTAATGTTCAGGATGATAATATCAAAATTATTGATTTTACAGCAGCATATATTGAAATTTTAAGAAGGAGAATTAGTAAAAATAATAAAGATATGGCATCTGGTGGATCTGTTATGGTTGAAATTTCTGGTTTAGACGATTCAGAAGAAAAAATTATGAAATATTCAGGAACAGCTCATATGCAACAGGGAACTGGAACACCAGCAGCGATAGGGGCTAAAATGATAACAGATGGGGATATCACCTTAAAGGGTGTTTATGCTCCAGAGGGCTGTGTACCTACAGAAAAATTTATATCGAATTTTTTTGGTGCTGAAGGATTTGGCGATGTTTGGATTTCATTTACTCAAAAAATGTCTGGAGATTTATTATAAAAGTTAATAATCAGAAAATATAATTTATAAATATCTCATTTTCTAGTATTTCAAAAAAAATAAAATAATAATTAACATATGCGACATTTTATCCGATGAAGTATAAAATTAATAATCAATCAATTATAAAAGAGGATCATATAACAAAACCAAATGAAGATGGGTGGGAATTAAATCTAATTAGGTATAAAACAGAAGAAAATTATAAAAATCCAGTTATTTTATGTCATGGTCTTGCTGCAAATAAACATAGTACGGATTTTGGTGAAATTAATGAACCTGAATGGCTAAAATACAGCCTTGCATCATATTTATCATTATCAAAAAATGATGAAAAATTATCATTTGATTGTTGGGTTGCTCAATTAAGAGGTAGAGGTAAAAAAATTACTTTCAATCCAGAAAATAATCCTGAGAAATATGAATGGTGTGTTGATGATTATATTGAGAAAGATGTACCTTCCATTGTAAATTATATAAAAAATTGGTATTTAACAAATAAAAAATATACGCCAAAGATTTTTTGGATTGGAAAAAGTATGGGAGGAATGATAGGATATGGATATGCTCAAACAAATGAAGGTAAAAAAAATCTAAAAGGATTAATTACAATTGGATCTCCGGTAGCGTTTGAATATAACTCAATTCTGTTAGAGCCCATTGCTAGACTTGCACCGAGAAAAATGTTTTTTCCAATAAATGTTTCTGAAATTTTGAAAAAAAAACAAATTTATGCAGATTTATTTAAAAGAGCAGCTGCAAATAAAAAAAATATTGAATCAAATATATTGAATAAGTATATTGATATTGGAATGAATAATACAATTTCATCAAAAGTCCTAAATCAATTTCTTTTATTTTATAGACATAATGATTTTTGTAAATATCCAAATAATCCTTGGCTTTATGATTTAATAGGAAAGATACCACTATTTAAGAAAATTGTAACCACTTATAGTTATAAAGAAAATATGAATAAAATTGAAACACCTTTGTTAGCAATTGCTGGTAATAATGATAAAGCTGCGGATCCTAGAGAAGTGAGATTTTGTTCAACAAACGTAAATAGTCAAGATGTTTCATATATTAATTTTTGTAAAAAAGATGGTTATAGTATAGATTATGGTCATCTTGATTTAAATCTTGGGTTAAATGCAAAAAATGAGGTTTACCCTTATATTTATGACTGGTTAAAAAAAAGAAGTGAATAGTATAAAATATTAGATAATTATATTGATCTTATTTACGATATTGATTTTTAATTAAGACATTTATATTTCGTGGTAGTACAGAGATATATTCATCGATATTAATTTTTTTTACTCATATGTAATTTCTCTTGATTTTTTCTTTTTAGGTGCTAACTTTCTTGTTATATTACCAGCAATACGATTTCTAAGCAACTTACTATCAACATTACATAATTCTGCTACCTTTTTTTTATTATTCTCAAAATCATTTGCAACAAATTCTTTTGGATATTTCTCTAAGAGGTCCTTTGCCATTGTTTTTATGAATGTTGGTTTAATATTTCCCAGAAAATCACCATTTAAATTAT
>JAJISJ010000052.1 GCA_022848765.1 Thermoplasmatota archaeon | reverse complement strand
GGCTGAAATGGAAGCAGCTTGGATGAATCTACATGACGTTACCGAGGTTGCCAAAAAAGAGGTAAAATTTATCCTAAGTGAGGTTCTGAAACACAACAAACGTGAACTAAACGTACTGAAACAGGATATCGATAAATTACAGCATATTGCAGAGTCAGAGTTTTCAACGATAACATATACCAAAGCCCTTGAGATACTCAATGAAAAAGAAAACATGAATGTTCAGTGGGGCAAAGACCTTAGAACAATTGAAGAAAATAAGCTTATGAATCATTTCGATACTCCAGTTGTTGTAACAAATTACCCATTGAAAATAATGGCATTTTATAAGCCAAAAGATCCAGATGATCCAAAAACAGCACTTTGTTTTGATATGATTGCTCCAGGAGAATACGGGGAAATAGTTGGCGGATCCCAACGGAGTCTTGATGTTGAAGACATGGAGAAAAAACTCAAGGAATCTGGAGAAAAAATTGAAAACTATGAATGGTATTTTGATCTACGAAGATATGGATCTGTGCCACATTCGGGATATGGTTTGGGGGTTGAAAGACTTGTATCATGGATATGTAATCTTGATAATATTAAAGATGCAATTCCTTTTCCACGAACAATGTTACGTTTTAAACCTTAATAGGTATTGTTTATGAAAATAGAATTATATGTACTTATTTCAGGCAGAGTTCAGGGAGTATGGTTTAGAGCAAATACAAAAAATAAAGCAGACGAATTGGGTTTATCTGGATGGGTAAAAAATACAATAGATGGAAAAGTTGAAGCAGTTTTTGAAGGCGATGAAAAAAATATATTTAAGATGATAGAATGGTGTTCAAAAGGGCCATCCAAAGCAAAGGTAAGTAAAATTGAAATAATTAAAAAAAAATATTCAAAAAATTATGATACTTTTTCAATAATATATTAATATCTTTTTTAAATAATTATTTTTTTTTACTATTTTTCTTTTTTTCTTCAATAATTTTCTTTTCTTTTATAACCATACCTTTTAAAGTTCTAATTCTTGCATCGAGGATTCTAATTTTATTTTCAATTTTCCCTTTTTTTATATTATATGTTGCTCTTGTTAATTCATTTGAATTTAATTTATTTTTCAAATCAGTTAATTTCTCATTTTCTTTTTCAATAGTTTTTCCCCTTTTTGTAATATTTTTTTCCAATCTATTTATAAAACTCATTTTCTTACCTCATAATTTAAATTACAAATACATATTTTACTAAACGCTTTTATAAGATTTATCTTGTTCAGATCATTTCTAATCTAATATATTATTCAATATTATTTTTATTGGTTTTAAATAGTTATAACTTTAAATATATTTAATATTCTTGGTTTTTTTTATAAATTCACTTCTCCAAAACAATTATTAATTTATACGATTTTCTTAATGTATAATACTTTTTTTTTATAAAAGTATTTTAACTAAGAAAATCTTAATTTAATCTATATATTTTAATTCAGGATAATTATAAAATTTAATGATATCGGAACTATTTTTCTCTACTTGTTATTAATCTTGATATTGTATATGCTTCCATTTTTTCATCGGAATACGGGATAAAACAATTTTTTATTTCCTCATCTTTTAATTCTTCTTTCAACCAAATTCTTTCATGTTCTTTAGTTAAAATAACAGGCATTCTCTTTTTTTTGTTATGTATCTTACTTAGAAGTTTATTTGATTTGCAAGTAATTATAGAATAGGAATATACTATATTTTTATTAATAGGGTTTTTCCAACTATCCCAAATACCAGCAAAAGAAAAAATTTTATGATTTTTTAATCTTATATAATATGGATAATTTTTACCGAATATAAATCTCCATTCATAGAAACCGTCAGCAGGAATCAAACATCTTTTTGATCTAATTGAATTTTTAAAACTAGGTTTATCAAAAATTGTTTCAGATCTAGCATTCATAGTCTTAATTCGAATTTTTTCAGAATCATCTAATTTTTTTATCCAAAAAGGGATCAAACCCCAGTAATAAAATTGAAAATATCCCGGATCTTTATTTGTAATTACTGGCATTTTTTTTAATTCGAATGAATTAATGAGGAATTTTTTTTGAAATGTATCCCCCTTTTTTAAAATTGCTTTATAGTCTTCTCTTGTGGGAAATACAGTTAAACTATAATTATAACACATAATCATTTTTCCCCAAATGAATACTTTATTTTTCTAACATAATTTGAATTTATAATACAATCTTCAAATCAAATTTAAATTTATCTTAAAACAGTTATTTTCATTCTCGCTCTATCTTTTATTTTTTGAAGCATTTTCAGTATGTGTTCGATCTTATAGCCAAATGGCAGTAGAATACTTTCACCACATTTTGCAAGCTGGCGAAGATAAAAATCTACATCTATCCTACTGTTTATATCTAAATTCTCAATAATGCAGACACGTTCATTGTCATTGTTTGAGCGTTCATCTTGAACTATATAGCGTATTGATTGTCCAGGCCTAATCTGAATTTTAGATTTTTTAAGTTGAACTAATGCTGATTTAACTAAATTATTAACTTTATACTCAGAAACATCTTTTGATACCCGTGTGGTAAAAACTAGGTCCTTATGATTTATTTTTCCCTTTATTATCTGAATCCCATAATTTAATATTACATCCAAAGCATAAGGAATGTTTTTGATAAATTCTTTAGATTTACTAGCTTTTGAAAAAATTCTAAGCATATCTGTTTGCATATTTTTCATATATCTAGGAGAATTATTTTGACGTAACTCAATTCCGCGTGCCTTTATTTCTCCATTATCAAATAATCCATAGTATCTATTCAAAGCTCCAACATGTGTTATTTTACTTGGTAGAAAAACTATCCATTTATAATGTCCTTCTAACTCTAATCTTATTCCTATACGTTTTTCAATTCTTTTTGAAATACTAAAAGGGGACATGTTTTTATTTGAAGATTTAATCCATAATGAATCAATTATTCCATGTAGTATTGTCCATCCTGCTTTTTCAAATAGATCTATAGCAGTTAAAATTATATCTCGGCTAAATGCAGTTATACTCTCATAACATTCAATTCTGCCAAAACGAGCATTGCGATAGCCTGTATATCCAAAACAGACCAATAAAATCCATTTCCATGCAATTTGTAATTCTCTATATAATTCTTTATCAACCCCTTCCCTTTTTGATCTGGCTTTAAAACAAAAGCGTCTGTAAATAATTGCTTCAATTACTTCTGGTATTATCCCTTTTTGAAGATTACATATGTTATATCCTATCTGTGGAACGTGATTGTAAGAATTTTTACAACAATTACAAAGCATTGTCTCGGGACTTATATTATTTATAAGCATTACATTTGGATATAGGGATGCAAAATCAAGTTCAAAAACATTTTCATGCAATCCAACAATTGGGTCTATAATCAAACCTCCTCGATCAGAGTTCAAAAGTTTAGTAGCTGTTTTCCATGTTTCAGGCATATTTTTTCTCCATGGTATAAGATAACCTCTTTCAATCGCTTTATTTAACTGCATTTGACTAATTGCAGTACCTGCTCCTAATCTAGATAAAAGCTGCAATGGAATATTTGAACATCTTGAAATGTCTAATAAACCCCTAAAGCCACTTTCATTATGTAAAAATGAATTATTCGTGTCAATATGTGCTCTACCATAAAAAGTGTAAAAAGCTGGACGATATATTATTTGTCCATAACTAAAATATGATTTTTCATGTTTTAGTGGTAAATGATTCTGTATTTTTTCTCTTCCAAAATTTACTAATTTGCTTATATTACAAATATCTGCTCGATGATAAAGAAAAGGAATAATAAGGCTATCGCCCTTTTTTATATAGAGAATATCTGGATCAATTTTTTTCAAGTAATTTATAGATGATATTATAGTGTCAGACTCATTTTCCTCTTCAATAACGTAATCATTAATTGTAATTGATTTTACAGATTTATCGAATGAAAATGTTATTTTATTTGATTTTTGTTTAACGCTAATGTTGGCTACAGTGAAAGAAGGTATATTATAATCAAGTGCCCATTGAGAATCATTTAATGTGAAATGTTTCCCATCCCATTTTACATATGCATTGCAAAAGATTCCTTTTTCTTGCAAATATCTACTTGTCAAACGAATATCCACATTAAATAATTGATAGTGATGAAGCCCTCCCCAAGAATCAATCATTTTAGAAAGTTTGCCAATATGTACAATTTTTTTAGGAGTTATTTTGAGAACAACTTTTTGTTTATCTATCCCTAAAACTGTTTTACAATTTGTAAAATTTATTTTTTCCACATCAGGGAGATCATTTAAAATGTTGGCTAAATTGTAAAGATTTTTAGATTTTGAATGTACATAAAAACTAGGTTGAAAACTATCTTCTATCCTAATCGATTTACCATTATTAATTAACCAAGTAATCATCTTATTTTTATTTTTGTCTAAATATACGTCAAATATATTTCCACTTAGCATGATTTTCTATTCGCCTCATTTTAATGTTTAACCGAATTTCACTATTGCAAATCATTTTTTTAATAGCCAACTAATTTAAAATCTAAATATTATATATTAATTTCACAATTATTATATTGTCATTTCAAAATCATTTAGATGCAACTGACCTCTTTCAAGTATAGAAATTGCAATTCTCTTGTTTTTTTTTACAAAATTAAAATTTATAACTTTTCCAATTTGTTTTATTGTAACAATCTGGTCTGTATTTTCGTAAAGTATTATATTGACATTTTTTCGTAATTTTCCCATATCATGATTGGATATTATAGTAACAAGTTCATATTTTTTTGTTAATTCTTTTATTTTTCTTAAATTGTTTTTCATAAGTATATTTGCTTCGTTAGACGAAATGTTAGAGTCAAGATATAGAGTCAAAAATTTTTCAATTATTAATGTTTTTGGGCTACATTCTATTATTTTTTGTTCTAATTTATCCTTTAAAAGTGTAGTTAATTGAAATAGAGTAAATGCTCTGCTTATATAGATATGACCTAAAATTGCTCTCTGATCGATTTCCATTTTTCTTGCATATTTGGCAATTTTATACGGGTCGAAACTCATTCCTCCATCTATATAAATAACATTTTTACGATATGTTCTGTAAGTGTTTACACAGATTTGATTTGATATATTCGATGCAAGTTTATTGTCACCATCTATAAAATTAATTTCACCTGATTTAAAACCCCCGATGAATTTATCTAATTCTTTTAGTCCCGATTTAACTATAGTATCTTGCTTTTGAATTTCTCTTATGTAGGGTGGATGAAAATTTAATTTTTTTATGGGGTGAACTGAGAAATTATTTTTCAAATTTATTTTCCCCTTAAAATTAATTTTTGTAAAATTTTCATATATTTTTTTCTTTTAAAAATAGACTAAAGATTATCGGAAGTATTATTAATTTGTAAGAAAAATTAAAATCTAAACTAATTTAAGCCATAAGATTTTTATTAAATTATTCTATAATTTTTATTTCAAATATCCACAAATATCGGAGGATAGATCCCAAAAGGAACAATCATCTTTTTTACAGCGAGCTCCACTCAAAGGACAATAATCATTATAATACGGACTTCCATCAGCAAATTTAATGCTATTCTTCCATTCTTTGTCTACCGTTTTTACAAATTCTAGACCAATCATTAATGATCCCCCACTTTTTGATTTAGTAACTCTGATAAATATTTATATTTTGTTCGCAGGTAAATATGCAAGTATAAATATTTAAAATAATTTTAATTAAAAATTTCCTCATAAATATCCAGATTTTTTTCCTAGATATCTAAGTGGGCCCGCCCGAATTTGAATCGGGGTCTCTAGCTCCCAAAGCTAAAAGGATCGACCAAGCTACCCTACGGGCCCAATATTTTTTTGATAACAAAGTTTAATATTTAAAACTTTTATATTTAATTTTACTTTTATCTTAATTATTTCCTAATTAATGATAAATTTTTGTAAATATATTTATTTAATTAAAATCTATTATCTCTAAATATGAAAATTTGCTGTATTTATGGATATAACTTTGATTCCAATATTTATATTATCGATGGGGAAATTCCAACAATTATTGATTGTGGCACCGGATTGTATAATGAAGATGTTATTAAAAAGATTAATAAAATTATTGATATAACCTCAATAAAACAGATCATTATAACTCACGAACATTATGACCATTGTGGTGGGGTGAAAAAATTATTTGAAATAATAGGGGGAAAACCTAAGATAATAGCGCACATAAAAGCATCTGGTAAAATTGAAAAAGGAGATAGCGAATTTGCAGAAATGTTAGGGGGTAAAATGCCGAAAATACCAGTTGATGTTAAGTTAGATAGAGAGATTAATATTAAAATTGGAGATAGCGATTTTCAGTTTTTATATACACCTGGACATTCTCCAGGTAGTATCTGTTTATATGATCAAAAAACAAGATCGTTATTTTCAGGCGATACTGTTTTTTCCTATGGTTCATTTGGAAGATATGATTTTCCGGGTGGAAGTTGCAGTTTGTTAAAGAATTCTATAGAAAAATTAGCATTACTGGATATAAAAAATTTATATCCCGGTCATGATTTATTAATTGAAAAAAATGGTAATACACATATGAAAATGACATTAAGAAATATTAAAAATCTGATTTAGAATTTTCAAAATATTTTTTGGATTATGTTTTGAATTTTAAAAATCATAGTTTTGATATATATTTTGTGAATAGGGTCAATAACAATATACGTTATATAATATCCACTAAAAACTATAAATCATATAGCTAAAAATGTGTCTTAAAATATTCGATTGTAAGCTATCTGATAATAGAATATCTTTTTTTCCAAAATTCCCAATAATCAATTTTTTTTTCAATATTGCTAGCATCTGATTTTTCATAATTTTCATTATATTTATATATTGATTTTTCAAAATAACCTTTATCATCCATTTGATCTATCGAAATTAAACGTTTATCCCAATTTGAATCAATTTTTTAAACAAAATCTAATCCTATTGACAACTTCACCACATAAAATAATTAAATGTTATTTATTTATTAATATTTTGCTTAAATATGCATTTTTACTTTAAATAATTTAAAATATTAAACAAAATGGTATGATAAAGTTAAAAAAAATGCTGCAAAACAATAGATTAAAAAAACTATTTTAGTTCGATTTATGTACTTATTTATTATGTAAAATTATATTATTGATAATTGATTATGTCAAAAAATATTAAAAATAATCCAAGATTAATTTTAAATCAAATAAAATGGACAGAAAAATTTGATTTGAAAAAAATTATTATTTATTATTTACACAGAGGTGCTCCTGGAAATACAAAAAGCATATATGGAAAAGAAATTAAATTAATTGGGAAATCATTTATTGAAACTTATAGTGCCTTTATTCCTTATCATAGAATATTGAAAATTGAATATGATCGTAGAATTATATTTGATAGATTTAAATTTGTGTATTAATGATTTGTTAGATATAATGAATAAATCTCATTCGTCTGATCATATATTTTTTTTAAGTTTCCATTAGCAATATATTTAATAAAATAACGATTGTTTCAAAATAATGAAATATAGTAAATTATTTATAACATTATTGCCTAATAATTATAATTAATAAGGTAAGGGGGGAAAAAATACGAAAAAATTTTGTACTGGATGTGATATGGAATTATCCTATTTTAATAGTTATCGTCATCCAGTTGAAGGAAATATCAAGTATGTTTGCAGTCATTGTTGGGATAGAATCGAAGTAAGCGAAAGAAAATATGGTAGTTTTATTTCTAATGAAACTTCTAATAAAAAAAATGGTTGCATTTGTTATATTTTAATTAGTACTGCTCCTGCAAAGGAATATATTGTTTATAATAAACTCATTGAACTCCGCGA
>JAJISJ010000051.1 GCA_022848765.1 Thermoplasmatota archaeon | reverse complement strand
CTGGAATGGACGATATCGATTCATTAAAAAAAAATGCCCAACCTGAATATTTAGTTAACCCATTTTTATCAGCAGTTCATAACGGGAATATCTATAATACCGCGGAAATGGCAAAAAAAACAAATAGAATACCAAGAACCGATTGTGATATACAATGGTTACTACTAACATTAGCAGATAACTTATTTAAAAAAGAAGTAAATGTAAAAAATATTACTAACGCATGTAGTAAAATAATGAATGAAATTAAAGGCAGTTATTCAGCTTTATTTCTAGCCGACTCAGGAGATAACCCCTATCTATTTGCAATAACAGATCCATATAAAATAAGACCCTTAGTACTAGGAAAATCTAATGGATTATTCTGCCTAACTTCAGAAACAAGAGTATTCAAAAAAATTAATTTTCAATATATAAAAGACATACCAGGAGGGTCGATAGTAATCATTGACCGAAATGGCAATATCTTTGAAAAACAGATAATAAAAAAACCTGAAAAACCATGTATGTTTGAATTTGTTTATTTTGCAAAACCTGATTCAAGGATTAATGGTAGATCTGTTCACAATGTTCGAATAGACCTAGGGCGAATTCTCGCAAAAGAATATCCAGTTAATGCAGATATTGTAGTTCCAGTACCTGAATCAGGAAGAAGATATGCTACTGGATTCTCAAGAGAATCAGGTATTCCCCTAGATGAAGGACTAATGAAAGATAAAGATGAAAGATCTTTTATTCACCAAACACAAGAAAATAGAGACAAAGTAGTCAAAGAAGGAATTTCCTTTTTAAGATCTGTAATAAAAAACAAACGTATTGTATTAATTGACGACTCAATTGTAAGAGGAACAAATATACGTAAACTAGTAAAAGGAGTAAAAGATGCAGGAGCAAAAGAAGTTCATATAAGAATAGGATGTCCACCATTAGTAGCTCCTTGTTATCTTGGAATAGATATGCGTAGCAGAAAAGAATTCTTAGCAAGTGATAAAAAAGGAAATATAAAAAAATATGATGAAATAGCTAAAGAAATCGGTGCAGATTCATTAGCATATATCAGCATGTCTGGATTAAGAAATGCAATAGGTTTCAACACATGTAGAGGATGTATAGATTTTCCAAATGGTTATCCCCCTGAAATGAAAAACGATGTTTTAAAGCTATTCAAAAATGAAGGGAAAAAAATGAGGGCTTATGAGTAATAAATAATATCATTTTTTTCTAAAATATTTAATTTAATCATGATAGAAATAAAATCTGGTACAGTAGAAGAACAAATCATTAAAATTCTGCAAAAAACCTATCCAATTACATTATGGGATATTGAAGAAAGATTACATATTTCAAGAGATAAAATTTTAAGAACTCTTCAAAAATTTCAAGTTAAAGGCATAGTTCAATTAGAACCTCTTACAGATAAAATATTTATACGACTAAAAAGAAATGATTTTAAATTCATTGGTAAAAAAAGACAAAAAAAATTTGTTAAACACCGCTCAACAGCTAAAAAATACGAATCAGAAGATTACGATGGAATTATGTATTCATAAGTCATGGGAAATTGTTTTTATTCAATTATTTCTACAACATGATTATTAACAATTAAAAATTCAACAAGTTCTCCTGATTCCTTTAATTGTTTTAACATATTATAATCTAAAACATGTTCATAGTTTGAAGAAGTTCTACTTCCACTATTAGACCAACTTCCAATTGATATCTTTTTTAAATCAAAATCTTTAACTCCCCCTAAAATTTTAAAAGATTCTGATCTTAATTTAAATGAGCAAAAACCACATTCAATTATTGTATCAAAGCTTATATAATCATCATCTGATCCAGATATTGGATTTATTTGAGATATAATCATATCATTTCCACATTTTGGGCAGTTCATATGTTGATTACTTTCATTCCAAGCCTCTGAAATAATATTTGCATCTTTCTTATTATACTCCATTATCATATATCTCCTGATTTTCTTTATGTAAATTTATAATGAAAAAATTAACCTATTATATTATTGTTAATTTATTCCATCCATTATGAATATAATATTATTAATCGTTATCATTAATTAATTTTTTCATTTTAAAATGAATATTTATCATTATTTTAATCAAGAATTTTCTAATCCAATAATACCCAAAAACTATCCAATTATATTAAAATTCAAAATAATAATCTACTTTTAACCAGTTAAAATTTTATAATAGCATCTAAAAGACCATGGCCATAATTAACACATCCAAAAGCAGTAAAATAATCATTTTTCTCTAGATAATATATAGAATCATTATAATATTGAGTTGCAAGTTCAACAACTCTACTATCATAAATTAAATTTTTTTTATTAAGTTTTTCAAGATTATCTTCAAATAAATCTATATCTTTTTTTATTCTTGTTTTTTCATCCATTAAAATCAGAATAGAAAAAATAAAATATATCTTAAATTTTTCTATTCTATGATTATTATTCTATAATTCTTTCAAACCACAAAACTCCCACCTAATAAAAATGAAGTCATGAAACATAAAAAAGCAGTTATAAATCCTACCAATAACATCTGTATACCATATTTAATCATACTTTCATCACTTATTTTAGCAAGATACAAACCTAATAAAAGTAATGATAACATCGTTAATATTATTGATGAATAGAAAGCAGTTATAGTGTTAAGTATTCCAAATCTAACCAAAATAAATGGGGAAACAACCAACATAGCAGCAAGAGCTGGAGAAACACCATCAACAATTGCAGCAAATATTGAGGCAAATCTATGACTTCTATAATGTAATCCATCAGTTAAATCAGTTAACATTGCTTTTTCTAATTCTTTTAATTTTTTTGTCCGTTCAGCTTTTTCAGCCATATATGCTCCGCTAATACCAGATGTACCCATTGCAATTGATCCTGCAACACCAGCACTTATTATTGGCATTGGATTGAAAATTCCAGCCATATATGCTCCAATAATGACTCCCAACATAGTAAGAGCACCATCAAAAGCATTCATTACAAAATATCTTCGTGTTATGTCACCAACTTCTGAGATTTGATAATATCTTTTCCATCTTTCTAATATATTTTTTATCTTGTTTTTTTCCATGGACTATATCAACTTCTTTAAATTCCTAATAACAAAAATAATTTTTATTTTTTTTTATTTTCTAACTAATTATAATTTATATCGTTTTTTATCCGATAAAATGTTTTGTCGTTTCTTTGGCGACAAAATAGAAAATTATATAAATATATAAATTAACAATAATATTAAAAAAATTAAATATAATTGGTGCTAATTTAATGAGGAATAAAAGATTGATCAAAGATAAAAACATTGAATCCGCAATTAGAGATATACTCAAATCTCCATCTAGAGCTAGAATATACTTATTCCTTCTACGAAATAATGGGGCAAAAACAGATGAAATAATTAAAGGAACAAAATTACATCCTAGTACAGTACGAGAATCTCTATCAAAAATGAATGAACAAAAACTAATATACAGAAAAAAACTCAAAAACGACAGTATCGGGAAAAATCCGTATATTTATTATCCAATTTCTCCTATAGATCTTTTAAAGAAATATACGAATGAAATAGAAGAAAAACTAACCAAAATTGCAAATCTGTCTAATTCTAGATATAATAACAATAAACCTAATCGAGTAAGTATTAAAATAGTTGAAAAGGAAGATCGTCTATGAATGTTAAACCGTTAGCAAAGTTACTCGTAAATCGATCAAGAATTGTTCTATTAATATTTACAATAATTACAATGATTATAGGAACTCAAGCAACTAATATTTATATGCAATCAGATCTAGCTAGCTTTCTTCCACCAGATGAACCAACAATTCAACTTTGGAATAAAATTGATGAGGAATTTCAGATAGGTTCTATAATAATTATATACGTTGAAGCTGACGATATTAGAGATCCTGAAGTTTTAAAGGAAATGGATCGTGTAAGTTCAAGTCCTAAATTGAACAAATATGAAAATGATGAAGGATTGATAGATGGAATATATTCTGTGAATAGTTTAGCTGCGTATATAAAAAAGGAAAATGCAAAACCATACATAATTGGAGGCTTAGGTGGAACTGGAAAAAATGAAATTCCAGATGATGACAACTTAATATCAAACTATATGTCAAGATATACAATACAGGGTATAAAGGGAACGCTTTATACAAATACTTATGATATTGCAGTTATTTTATTACAACTTTCTGATACAGCAAATTATGATGAAATTTTAGATAGAACAAAATTTGCAATTGATCATAGAGGAACTTTCTATTCAGAAATGACAGTTACTGGAACAACTGCAATGCAAAAAGCAATTCAAAATGCTAGTATGGAATATTTTAGGGTTATTTTCATTGTAGCGGTAATTCTAGTTTCTATTGTTCTTTTTATATTTCATAGAAACTTTAAAGGAGTTTTAATCGCACTCTTACCAACTGCATGTGCTATCGCTCTTACTTTTGGTGTATTAGGCATGATTCAACCAGAACTAACAATCATATCTGTCGCCATTGTAGCGTTATTATTGGGTTTAGGCGTTGATTATTCAATCCATATTATGAATAGATATGCTGAGGAAAACTCGTTAAATAATGAAATTTTAAAAATGGAAAAAATTTTAAAAACAACGGGTAAAGCAATATTACTTTCAACAATTACAACAATGATAGGTTTTGCATCCCTAATGATTTCAAGTATGTCACCAGTTGTAATCTTTGGATTTGGTTGTACAATTGGAATATTTTTTTGTTTTATATCTTCAATAATTTTAGCTCCAATATTATCTTTATTATTAAAATTTAAAAAAGAAGAAAAAATGATAACGTGGAATAAAATAACAATATTTATCCTAGGCAATAAAAAAAGAATTATTGTCATCGCGGTTTTTTTTGCATTTATATCAATTATAGTGTTACCTCAAACAGAAACCGATGTAAATTACTTTAATTTAGCACCACCGGGGATTCCTGAACTTGAAAAATTAATAGAATATTCTAATAATTTTGGCGGAGCTAATTTTAATGCGATATTAATCGAAACAGAACCTCAAGGACTTACATATCCAGAAACAATAGATGCAATATATGAGATGGAAATGGAGATGAGATCAGAAGGTGTTGAATTATATTCAATTGCAGATGAACTTAAAAAAATTAATGATATACTCAAGAGAGATGAAATAATCGAAAGATTAGGAGATCTAGCTGGTGTTGATACAATAATTTTTGATACTATTGCTGAGGGTGGATTAGTTGATGAATATTTTTCAAAAACAATTATACTTGTTTATGTTCCATTTGGAATTGACATGATAGAAACTGAAAAAATGATAAATAAAATTAACCATATTTCAACAAAAACAATAATTCCACATAATGGTCATGCTTCACAAATTACAGGTCAAGATGCTATTAACGTTGCAATAAATAAGAAATTAACTGATGAACAAACACGATCAATGATAATAGCCTTATTACTTGTATTAGCTGCATTGATATTAATTTTCAATTCATCTATATATGGTTTTTTAACAATGATTCCCGTTGCATTTGTGTTAATGTGGGAACCTGGATTTCTAGTAGCATTTAATATTCCATTATCCGTTTTAACGATTTCAATTGCTTCGATTATGATTGGTATTGGGATTGACTATGGTGTGCATATCACTCACCGGGTAAAGGAGGAAATGGATAAAGGATTATCAAAATATGAATCAACAAAAATTGCAATTCAAAAAACTGGGTTTTCTCTAGTTGAGGCAGCTTGTACTACTATTGCAGGAATTGCAGCAATTTTTGTAACAAATATTGAAGGTTTGCAACAATTTGCCTTACTTATAATATTAATGACCGCATTTTCTTGTATAGCTGCAGCTCTTATTTTACCAATATTCTATGATTTGAAATTTGTTAAATAAAAATACAATTTTTTTTTTAATCAACTCAACGTTTTAATTCCTTGTTTACTCCCAACTATCACATCATCTGCTAGACCAATAAATAAACCATTTTCTACAACACCAGGAATAAGGTTAATGTCTTTTTCAAGTTGTTCAGGATCTTTAATTCTATCAAACTCACAATCTATTATATAATTAGAATTATCAGTAATATATGGATTATTCATTATTTTCCTCAACTCAACATTACAGTTAAATTCCTTCAATTTATTTTTTGTTAAAGTCCATCCAAATTTAACAACTTCAACAGGTAATGAAAAATCAATTCCTAACATTTTTACAACTTTTGTTTCATCAATAATAATTATTACTTTTTTTGAATAATATGCAATCATTTTTTCCCTAGTTAGAGCGCCTCCTCCACCTTTTATTAATCTAAGTTCAGAATCAACCTCATCTGCTCCGTCAATAGTAATATCGATTTCAGGATTATCTTCTAATGATGTTAAAGGAATCTTTTCTTCAATTGCAATTTTTTTCGTTCGAAAAGAAGTTGGGATTCCTTTGATTTTAATTCCTTCATTAACCATTTTTCCAATTTTTCTTAAAGCATAATCCACAGTTGAGCCTGTACCAAGACCTAGTATCATACCATCCTCAATATAGTCACATGCTTTTTCAGCTGCTAATCTCTTCATTTCTTCCCGTTTCAATAATTCACCAATAATGTAATAAATAAATAGTACAAAAATTTATACTTAATTACTATTTTTGTAAAGAAATTTTATTTCTGCACTTTTATTCGATAAAAAATTATTAGACTAACTCATCATCTCTTGATGCCCATCCAGTATCAAGCAATGTATGTTTTAAGCCACATTTAGAACAAACAGCTTTAATCCTACCCTTCATAATCAGTTTACTACCACATTTATTACAATTTGGCATGTTTCACCTCCCAATCTTCCAATAATAAATCATTATATAAAGTAATTTATTAGACTGGTAAATTAAAAAGAAAAATATCTTTTTTAATATCCGTTTAGAAAACTTTTATTAGATATGTTTTTAAGATAATAACGATTTACTTATTTATAACAGGGGGGTATATATGGCCATTGATAAATTTATTAAGGAAATAATAACTGGTAAAGAAGTTGAAGTCCCTGAAGATGTGACAAACATTTTGGAAAGTGGTGAAAAGATTATTCATGCATTTCAACAAGGTAGTATCACAGGTAAATTTGGTGGCGCTGAATCTATTTATATAACAGATTTGCGTATAATAAAATTAATGCCAAATACTTTTGGATTAAGAGCTGAAATTCGAGATTTTTTATATAAAGATATGGCAAATGTAACAATTGATAGAGGTATGATGAGAACTAATATTAGGGTTAAAATGAGATTTCAATCTCATAATGTATTTATAAATAAAATTCCAAAAGATGCAGGAAATCAGATATTTAGAACTATTCAAGATGGAATAGCGGGACGATTGTCTGCTTCAGGTGTATCTGATCTTTTGGATACCAAAGAAGATGAAAAACTTAAAACACGAACAACTGGACTTTCAATACCAAACCAGATTAGAGAATTATCGAAACTAAAAACTGAAGGTTTGATATCTGAAGTAGAATTTGAACAAAAAAAGAAAAAGTTGTTGGAAAGAATGTAGATAATATTCTATTTTAGCAATTTTACACCACAAGAAGGACAATATGATGATTTAATTAATCCTCTTTGTGGGGAACAACTTTGACAGTACATCTTTCCACAACTAGGACACTTTAAACCTCTAGGTTTTCCAAATCCTCCAACTTGTTGATTACAAGATGAACAAAATCCCTTTGCCATAACTAACCTCCCTAATTTAATATTGGTTGATATGTATTTATAGTTTATAAATTTCAAATTAAAATAAGGTTGTAGATTTGAAAGGTTAAGAAAAAATGGAATACCAAGTTAATAGAGGAAAAACCTGTAGTGTATCTGGGTGTAACAATAAAGCAAAAGTTAAGGGATTGTGTATGAGTTGTTATCTTCTTAAGAGAA
>JAJISJ010000050.1 GCA_022848765.1 Thermoplasmatota archaeon | reverse complement strand
ATACCAAAATCGCTTCTGAAATCAAGAAAAATCTTTAATTTTTTCTTGCCATTCTTCTGCGTACTTTTTAGCCTCTAGATTGCTATTTAATTAGTCCTGTGACTCTTTTTGACCTCTTCTTAACATCTAAAAATTTATTATATTATTATATTGCATTACAAAATTTATCGTATGTGGAGGGTATTCTAAGAATGGCTTCTTTGGATAAAAAACTGTATAAATCACAAATTGATAGAATAGGGAAAAAATATCCTAATTATGGTAACATTTGGAGTAAAGAACATGACGAACTTTTAAGAGATAAATTTGATTTGATTCTTGTCTTTTGGTAGTGAAATGTAGAAAATTGATCCTTTTCCAAGCCCCGCACTTTCAGCCCAAATTTTTCCATTATGCTTTTCAACAATTCTTTTACAAATGGATAAACCTAAACCACTACTTTCAATATCATGTCGAGATTGATCTGCTTTATAGAATTCATCAAATATATTTTTTATTTGTTTATTATTTAATCCAATACCTGTGTCTATTATTGAAATGGTAATAAGGTTATTCTCTTCCTTTGATTTTAATATAATCTTACCATTTTCATTATTATATTTAACAGAATTATCTATTAAATTTGTGATTAAAACTTCAAATTCTTGTTTGTCTACTATGACATAATGATCATGGTTAATTTTATTTTCAATTAGTATGTTCTTTTTATCAAAAATTATTTTTTTATTATTAATTATTTTTTCAATATCTTTTTTTAGATTTATTTTTTCAAATGAAAATTTTGTTTTTGGTGAATTTAATCTAGCAAGTTCAAGAGTATTTACAACAAGATTCTTCATATATTCAACATCTTGATGTAAAACATCTAAAATTTCTTTTTTCTTCGGATTTTGTTCCTTTTTTTTCAGTAAAGGTATGAGATTTATTAATGGTCCAAGGGGTGTTTTTAGATCATGTCCTAGTTGATTAATAAAATCATTTTTTTGTTTTAATAATGTTTCAACTTCTAAGGTTCTTTCCATCACTTTTTCTTCTAGATATTTATTCATCTCGTTTAATTTATTTTGGGCTTTTTTTAATTCTTTATTCGTTAATCCAAGATTCTTTGACTTATCGTGTAATTCCTTTGTTCTATCTCTAACTTGAATTTCAAGATTTTTACTATAATCTTCTAATTCAATTCTTGATTTCTTTAAGTCTTTGCTCATTGTATTAAATGTGTTTGCTAGATCCCCTATTTCATCTTTTGAATTTATTTTTACCTTGAATCCAAGATCTCCATCGCGCATTTTTATTACGCCTTTTCGAAGTTTTCCAATTGGAGATGTTATGAATTGACTTATTAAAAATAGAATAAGGAAAAAAGATATTAACGTAAATCCTGATGAATATATGATGACTGTTGTATACATCTCAATTGTCATTTCATTTAGATTGTTTAGCGATACAATAAATCTTACAGAGTAATCATGTCTCCCCCATTCTTCAATATATGGTTGCATAATATTAAATGAGTTAGTTTCCTCTTCTATTTCACCTATTGATGGAATAGATAAACCTGCTTTTGATATTAAATCTGGATTCTCTAAATATCTCACTTGATTAATTTCATCATCGTATTTTCCATCATTTATTTCATCTGAGTCAAATAATATTATTCCATTTACATTTACTATCTGGGTTTTTATAATGTTATCATTTAATGTCAATGTTTCATCTATTATTTCAATGAATTTATAAAAACCTGATTCGTAGTAAATATCAAAATTTCTAATAATTTCCGAAACTGACAAGCTAGCATATGATTCAGATCCTTGGATGAGACTTTCCTTTGCAGAAGTATATTCCCTTTGAATTATTACTAACGAGCTTACTGAAAATACTAATACAAGAATTAATAGTATTGGCAATATTAATTTTATTTTAATACTGAGAAAGTTTCTCATTTTTTCGTACCTATCATCTTATTACTAGCTTTTAAATTTTATATTTTCAAGTCTGATATCCATATCTGATCTTGGCGTCCATTCAATATCATCTGTTAATCCATAATTTAAAACATTTATAAAAAGTGGAATACATGCAATGTCGTCCATGGCTATTTTAAATCCTCGTTGCATATAATCCAATCTAATTTCTGGATCCATTGATATCATTATTTTATCACTTATATTATCAATTGATTGATTTGAATAATAACCTAGATTATATGTTCCAAAACCTTTTTGTTCATCAACAGAACGTAATATATAATCAAATATTTCTCCACCATCACCAGTTGCAGGTATCCATCCAATTATGTAAAAAGCACTTTTTCTATTTAGTATCTTATCGTAATATTGTTCAACTGATAAAGGATTTAATGTTACATTTATCAATGGTGCTAATTGTCTAGTTATCTCTTCACAAATTATCAAATCATCATACCAATCTATTGCACAATCCAATGTTAAATTGAAACCTTTTTCATATCCAGCTTCCTTTAATAATCTAATAGATTCATTTTGATTATATTCTAATATTTCAATATTTGGATTATATCCAAATATTAAAGGAGAAAGAAATTGAGAAGCAGGTTCAGCAAAACCTTTCTTCACATTTTTAATTATTGATTTTGTATCAATTGCATGGTAAATCGCTTTCCTAACCCTAATATCTGAAATTGGGTTTATACCCTCTTTAAAGTCTGTACTATTAGTTTCTCTAAAATCAAAGCTTAAATATACGACTGTTGTACTTGAAATAGTTTTAACTGATGTCTTTTTATTATTGATAATTTCATCCAGGTATATTGGAAGGATATTTTCTGCGATATTAATTTCTCCTGAAATTAGCTTATTTTTTCTTACTTCATCGTTTTCAATAATATAAAATAGGGCTTTTTCAATTTCTACTTTATCCCCCCAATAATTTTCAAATTTTTCTAATATTATAGTTTTATCTTCAGAATATTTAACTAATTTATATGCACTTGTTCCAATTGGCCATAAATTATCCAAGGATTCAAGATATTGTTTTGAAATTATTGGAATATCTACAAGTTTATTTAGTAGTATCGGATTTGGCCCATCTGTTTTTATATCTATTGTATTATTATCAATAACTATTACATCTGCAACTGATGATATCAGATCTTTTAAAACATTTGAACTATTTTTTTTAATAAATTCAATAGAATATTTTACATCTTCAGCTGTTAAAATATCGTTATTATGAAATTTAACTTCCTCCCTTAGGTAAAATCTCCATGTATTTTGGTCAGGATTATTCCAAGATTTCGCCAATCGGGGTATTATTCGGAAGTTTTCATCAAAATCTACTAGACCATCATATATGTTGAAATTGATTTCCATTGTCGATATATCATAATTATTAATATATGGGTAAAAACCAAATATTTTATCAGTCAATCCAACATTAATAGTTTTAATATTATTATTTTCATTTTTATCATTAATTTGGTTTAAACATCCTGTTATGTTTATTGATGAAATTAGTAAAAAAACAATTATAATATATACTTTTGTTCTCATCATTATCTCCATATCAATAATTTATAGATAATTAATTATGTGAATTTTTTTAATTTTTTAATGTATTTATATAATAATATTAGGGTTTTCTTTTTTATTTAAAAGTATAGTAAGAATAATTTGAACATTATATTGAGAAATAATGATATCTGTATTTTTTTGTACAATTTTTTAGTATTTACTTTTATATGTAAGTTATTTAATATTAGTAAATATCTACGAAAAAATAGAAAGGGAATAATATTTTTTAAGAGATTAGCATTATAATTTCTTCCCTTTCTACCCTCCCTTTATTTTTTATATTAGTTTTATATCTTGTACAATAAAACGTAAATCCACTCTAGGTTTCAAAACTAATTCATTTGTAGTTAATATTAATAATTCTTGTGAAAAAAGTGGAATAGTAAAAATATCTTCAGTATGTGCAATTTTAAATCCTTCTTGTAATAATTTAGTTCTAAATATTGGATTCATTTCAGATGAGGATTCTATACCTATTTCATCAACCTTGGGATTAGAATAATGACCTGAATTATAATAACCTATAAGATTTTCTCCATTTGTACGAATAAATAAATCATATACAAACCCACCATCAAGAGATACTGTCCCCCATCCAACAAGCCATAAAGAAGTATTTTTATCATATATCACTTTTTTATTGAACTCTTCAATTGATAAATTGTTAATTTTTATATTTATTCCAACTTTTGATAATTGTTTTTTTATTAATTCACAGTTTATTTTGTTATATTCATAACCTATAGTTATGCAATCCATTTCGATTTCAAATCCATTTTTATATCCCGATTCATTTAGGAGTTTTTTAGCAAGAGATATATTGTAAGACAATCTTTTTATATCTGGATTATGACCAAAAATGTAAGGTGTTAAAAGTTGTGATGCAGGTTTTGCATAACCTTTAAATGGCCCACTAATTAGGGGCTCTATATCTATTGCATGATAAAATGCTTTTCTAACCCTCAAATCAGCAGTTGGATTTTTTCCATCTGGAAAAGCATAACTATTATTTTCTCGAACATCAAATCCAATTAAATATGTTGATAAAGGAGGAAATTTTAAAATATTTATTTTACTATTATTTTTTAAAATATCAATATTTTCATCAATGTTATAATCGGTAATATTGATTTTGCCAGTTATTAGTTCATTTATTCTTTTTTCTTGATCTTCAATTAATTTGAATATTACAATATCAATTTCTGGTTTTTCCCCCCAATATTCGTTAAATATTTCTAATTTAGTATAATTATTATCATTATATTCTACAAATCTATACGCCCCTGTCCCTATTGGTTTAATTTGTTCATTTTCATTAAAATAATTACTTGGGAATACAATAAAAGTATACGCAAGTCTTTGAAGTAACCCTGGAAATGGTTCATATGTTATAACATCAATAGTATAATCGTCGATTATTATAACTTGTTTTAGAAAGGATTTAAAAGTATTATAAATTGAGGAATATAGAGAATATTTAACATCTTCTGAATTAAAAACTTCCCCATTATGAAATTTTACATTCTCTCTTAGATTAAATCGCCAGGTGTAATCATCTAAATTTGTCCAGGATATTGCTAATGAAGGAATAATTTGAAAAATTTCATCAAATTCAACAAGGCCGTTGTAAATATTGCTCAATAAAACATTTTTATTATATACATTTATTGAATAGGGAAATATAGAATTAATATCATATGTAGCATATGTTATTATTTTTTTATACTCATTGTTATCTCTTTTATTTGATTCTGTTATACACCCTGATGATATCATTATTAAAAATATGATTAAAATTACTAAAATTTTGTTTTTATAACTTATTCTAGTTACCATTATTTTCTGTATTATAAATACAGCTGAGTTATTTATTCTTTGTTTTACTAATCAATTTATTAGATGTTAGAATTAGTAACTATCTATTGGATGAATTTTCCGCAGAACGGGCAATGTTCTTCATTATAATTTGCTATATATATCCTATTAATTGTTTTATCCCAATTTCTATCAATTTTTTTTACGAAATCTAATCCTACCATATATATTACCATTCACTTCTTTAATTAAAACAACTAAATTCTTTAATATGAAACTTTGTTTAATTAAATTGAACTATACTATAATATTTAAGCACAATACTTATCCATTGTTCAAATTAATATTTTAACAAGGATTAAAAAAAATTGAAAATATTACTTATTTTCTTAAATTTATTAATGTTTCGTTCAATTTTATGAAAATAAATCTTATATAACTTCAATCAAATATTTTAATAGGTATATTTAATGGATGGCTATACTATAGGGCTAACAATTGGAATTTTGATTGGCATAGCTATAGGAATTTCAATAGGTATTCCAATTGGTAGGAAACAGAAACCTTGGTCAGAACTGACTGAAAAAGAAAAAAAATATAAGAAAATAATTATAGGTGTTGGTGTTATAATTCTATTAATTGGCTTCATAGTAAATTTATGGTTATTTATTAACTGGTGAATAACCATTTTCGCCCTCATTTAAGTTATAATAAAAAAAATAAAAATTGGTGTTAAAATGACTATAAAATTCATTGGTATTATTTTCATTTCAATTTTACTAATTTTTTCAGGTTGTATATCAGTTTCAGAAACTGAAAAAAACAAGGAAGTTAGAGATAAGATTACGATTGGGATTAGTTTTGATGTATGTGGATTTCATCCTTGGATGGATTCATATGATGTTGATACAATGTCGATTAACTCAAATATTTTCAATAGTCTAGTAGAGTTAGATAATGATATTAGGTTAACTCCTGCACTTTCTACGTATTGGAGTAATCTTGACGATATGACATGGAGATTTTACCTAAGAGAGGAAGTTAAATTTCATAATGGTTATAATTTTACTGCAAGAGATGTAAAATATACAATTGATTCAATAATGAATGATTCATCTAATGATTTGATGACATTATTAATATCTGTTCAGGAAGTGATTGTTATTGATGATTATACAGTTGATATTATTACAAAATATCCAAATCCAATTTTATTGAATAATCTTGCTGATATTTACATTGTCTCAAAAAAATATCATGAAGAGACAAAGGAAAAATGGCCTATTGGAACTGGAGGATATAAACTTGATAAACATGTTGAAAATGAATATATATCACTGGAAAGATTTGATGATTATTGGGGGGAACAACCTGATGTTAAAAGTGTTTTATTTAAAATTATAAGCGATGATGAATATAAAAAAAATGCTCTTTTAGATGGGATAATAGATGTTTGTTGTGTTAATCCAAATTATTATGATGATGTTATAAACACCTCAGGTTTGAAATTAAAAACTATATCAACTCCTACTGTTTTTTACCTAGGATTTGATATTAGAGAGTATAATTCTACTGGTTTTGGAGAAGATAAAAATCCTCTTTCAGATATTAAGGTACGTAAAGCTATTTATTATGCTATTAATGTAAATAATATAATCAATGAAGAACTAAATGGTTTTGCTGACCCTGCTTCACAGTTTGTATCACCCTATATATTTGGCTATAACCCAAAAATTAAGAGATTACCTTACGATCTAGATCAAGCTATGCAATTAATGAAGGAAGCTGGATATAAAAATGGATTTAATATCACGCTAGATTGTTGGGATAGTAATAATACAAAAAAATTATGTAATAATATTGCTAATCAGTTATCAGAGATTAATATTAATGTAAGTGTTAATCCATTATCAATAAATCAGTATTATTCTAAGATACCTATGAGAAATAGTTCATTTTATATTATTGGTTGGATGGCGGCTACTCTTGATAGCGGAGAAATTTTTGATTTCCTACTTAGAACTATAGATGATAAAAATGGAATAGGAACATATAACTATGGATATTATTCAAATCCAGAAATAGATGAAATAGGAAAACAGATCTTAAGTATTATGGATCCTTGGGAAAGACAACAATTAATTCAACTTGGATTCAAAATTGCTATGGATGATGTTCCTTTGATTCCTCTATATAGTCCACAAGTAAATTATGGATTTTCTGAATTTTTACAATGGAACCCTAGACCAGATTTACATTTCAAAGTTGAAGAAATTTATTTGGAGTGAGCAAAAAAATCTAGAAATAAAGTACAATTACTCCTAGAATTATATATAATTAGTCCTATTTACTATGCCCGCATCGGGATTTGAACCCGAGTAGGAGCCTCCGCAGGGCTCCAGGATATCCAAGCTACCTCATGCGGGCAAATAAGATGATTATTTACTAAAATATTATACATAATTTGAGTTAAAATAACCATCTTTGGAAATATTTTTAATAGATACTTTTTCGTCTTTTATATGCTTTACGATTAATTATTCAAAATATTCATTTAAGATTATTTAAAAATCATACATTAATTCCTTTAAATTTCTTTGAATGAAACGTTGATTGTTCTAAATAAGAAATTGCAATTATTTTTTTAAAAATCCACATAAGAATATTTTTATTTTATCTTAT
>JAJISJ010000005.1 GCA_022848765.1 Thermoplasmatota archaeon | reverse complement strand
TGCAAAATTCGGCGGATGTGATATAATATTCCAGCTGTGCATAAACATAAGCAAATGATGACAATTTAAACGGAGGATTTAAATATATGGGAGCAAAAGTAATTAAAAAAGAAGGATATAAAGTAAAAAGGACTGAACTATTAGTTGAACTCATAATTGGGAGGTTAAAAGCAGCAAAATAGAAATGTAACTATTGTTGCATTTAACAGGTGAAAAACATTTTGGTAAGCCGACGGAGGGATTTGAACCCTCGACCTGCTGATTACGAATCAGCCGCTCCACCAGCTAAGCTACGTCGGCAAATAAAATTCTAAATAATCTTAATAATTTTAATACTGTCTATATTTTAACACAACGGAATATCTTTTTACTTAAACATAATTATAGGTTGCTAGAATAATATGATTTGCGGAGTTGATGAAGCAGGAAGAGGTCCTGTTATTGGACCTTTAGTTGTTGCTGGAGTTAACTTTAATGATGATTCTATTTTGATTGATAATAATGTTAGAGATTCGAAAAAAATTTCACCAAGAAGACGAAATGAACTAGCAAAAATAATTAAGGATTCTGCTTTAAATTATGAAATTATAAAAATTTCTGCATCTGATATTGATGATATGAGAAAAATTATTACATTGAATGAAATTGAGGTAAATGTTTTTAGTATGATAATAGATAAATTAAAACCAGATATTTGTTATGTAGATGCTGTTGATGTTAATGCTATTCGTTTTGGGAAAAACCTTTTATCTAAACTGAAAAATAAAACCAAGATTATATCAAAACATAAAGCTGATGATATATATCCCATTGTTGGAGCGGCGTCAATATTAGCAAAAACTGTTAGAGATAAGGAAATTTTTAATATATCAAAGATTTTAGAAAAGAAATTAGATATTCCTATTGGAAGTGGTTATCCCTCAGATCCAGTAACAAAACATTTTTTAGATAAATGGTTTGAGACTTATGGATATTTTCCACCTTACATTAGAAATTCATGGAAAACAACTCAAAATATATTAAAAAAATATAAAAATTCTAAATTAAATTCTTATTAACTAAAAAAAGGGCCTGATTGTTGAAAAACGGATTGGTGAATTTATTTTTCATTTATGATTTTCAGACCCTTTTATGTTATATTGGATTAAATATCAAATCAGATAATTATATATAAATAAAACTTGTAAAAATTACATTTTGTCAAAATGTCATAAAAATAAAAATATTTTTAATTACATTCTTTACTATTCTGTTGAATTATTACTAAATAATTTAAAATATAAATTATCAACATTTAAAATTAGTTCATCTGGGTTAAAAGGTTTAGCAAGATAATCATGAATATATGGTTCAAGCCCGGTTATTTTATCATGATCTTCGGTACCTTTACCTGTAATGATTTGAATTGCAATATTTTTCATAAGACCCTTTTCAACAATTTTTTTAATTGTTGCCCATCCATCCATTTTTGGCATCATTATATCCATTAAAACTATTCCTTTAAACCCCTTTTTTAATTCATTAATACAATCAAAACCATTTTTTACTGTAATTACATCATAATTATTATTTTCAAAGAAAATTCTTAAGGACATTAGAATATCAGGTTCATCATCAACAATCATAATTCTCTTATTCATTTATTTCCACCATTTATTAATTTAATTCACTATCATATCAATTTTTGTTAGAAGTATTATTTAAAGATAATTTGTAAAAAAGTCAATATGAAAAACTAATTTTAAAAAAAAAAAGTAAAATATTAATTATAATTTTACTGATTTTCCTCTTGAAATTCTTTCAAAAATTCTATTAGTTTTTTTACACCATCAATTGTCATCGCATTATATATCGAAGCTCTCATACCACCAATAGATCTATGTCCCTTTAAACCTAATAATCCCTTTAACGATCCTTCCAATACACATTTTTCTTCTAAGTCTTTTGTTGGTAAATTAAAGGTAACATTCATTAAAGATCTGGAATCTTTCATAGCATAACCTTTGTAAAATCCATTAGAATTATCTATAAAATCATATAGCAATTCTGCTTTTTTTCTGTTAATTTTTTCTATATTCGAAATCCCGCCTTTTTGTTTTAAATATTCTAATGATAATTTACACATATATATCGCCCAACAAGGAGCGGTATTAAATAAAGAATCTTTATCAGAATGCGTCTTCCATTTTTGCATTGTGGGTGTTTTTTCTGGAACTCTTTCAAGAAGATCATCTCGAACAATTACTAATGTTACACCAGCAGGTCCAATATTTTTTTGAGCTCCAGCATATATTACTCCAAATTTATTAAACTCAATAACTTTATCCATTATATTTGAAGACATGTCACATACTAAAGGCACTTCATCAGAAACATTTGGCCAATTATGATATTCAGTTCCATAGATAGTATTATTTCCCGTAATATGTGCATATGCAATGTTATTTCCAAATTCTATATTTTTTGGAATATAAGAAAAATTTTCATCTTCTGAACTTGCAACAACATCTACATTTCCAAAAAATCTAGCTTCTTTAATAGCTTTTTTTGACCATACGCCAGTATTAACATACTCCATTTTTTTCCCAATTTGTTGGAGATTTAATGGCACCATATAAAACTGCGATGACGCTCCACCCTGCAGCCACATTATTTTATAATTATCAGGAATATTTATTAATTCTTTAACAAGCAATGAAGCTTTTTTATGTATTTTATCATATTCTTTTGATCTATGAGATATCTCCATTAGAGACAAACCTGTATTATCAAAATTTAAAAGTTCTTTCTGAGCTTTTATTAATATTTGACGAGGTAATGTTGCTGGTCCCGCATAGAAATTGTAAACTTGTTTTACCATTTTTAACACCATTATGGGGAAGTATATTGAATCAGGATTTTAAATATTTGTATTAAATCCTTTTGTTTTTTAGTAATTTAATAAATTTATATTTATTAATTATAGTGAGCAAATGTTTGAATAATAACTGTAAAGAAGGTAGATAACAACTGTACAATAATATCTTTATATGCAAAAGCATGAAAGAATACATTTGAGGAAAAAATGAAAAAATTATTTGTTAAAGCACTTAAAAACAGTTTCAATATGGATGAAGTAGATGCAATAGAACTTGCAAAAACTGTAGAAGATATTTTTCATGATAAAAAGGAAATTGAAGATATGAGCATAGATAAATATACAAGATCTTTATTTTATGAATTACAAAGAGAAGGGCTTTTAAAACTTAGAAGAGAAGAGTTAAAAGAAAATGGAAAAATTATGCGAAAATTCTATTGGTCTTTTGATAATAAAAAAATAAAAGAAGAAGCTAATAAAACGTTTAGAGAAGAAGAATGGAAAATTTATAAGGATATTCCTAGCCGTGCATGGCTAACTCATGTTGCATGAAGCTAATTCTTATTCGTTAAATTAAGATAGTTGAAAGATTGAAATATAATAATTCTAGAATAATAATTATCTTCTAATCGTTTTTTTTTAAATTTTTCTCAAGAATTTCTAATTTTTTTCTTGATCGTTTAATTATTTTATTCGAAATATCAACTAATAATTTTAAATGTTCTTGACTACTAAATAATAACCCATTTAATCCAATAGGTGAATCTAATCTTTCAGTGCTACAGATTTCAATAACAATATTCCCTGTTGCTGATTTAATACCTGAATTTTTAA
The DNA here is from genome assembly GCA_022848765.1 of Thermoplasmatota archaeon. GTDB lineage: Archaea > Thermoplasmatota > E2 > DHVEG-1 > DHVEG-1 > JAJISJ01. The sequence continues at coordinate 32,287 of JAJISJ010000005.1, read as the reverse complement.
ATCCACTAGATATTGCAATTTTAATTAATTTATCTGCTAATAAATATGATTTGGTTATCACATGAATGATAGGAGATTGAGCAAGTAGCCATATCATTCCAGAATTTGCTAATTGAACCGCTGTTTTAACTTCTAAATATTTTACTTCTCTATGCCACTTACCTAAAAATTTTGCTCCTTTTTTATCCCCTAATTCAGGGAGTTCAATAATAACTATTCGTCCAGAGCAGCTACTTGATGTAAAATAATCTCTATGCGAATTAATTAATTTAATTATTTCTTTAATACCATCATCTAACTTATTTTCCAACCTTGCGTTATATAACTTATTTAACGCCTTATCTTTTGAGTTTAAAAAATATTCAATTTTGTCCATATTAATCTAATTTTTAATTAAATTCTTTTATAATATTAATTCCTCTTTTTGCTAGCTCCAAAAAGAATTGTTCACAAGGAACAATTTCTTCTGGACAATAAACACCTCGTTTTGAAATTATCTTTCTTTCTATCATTTGGGCAATAATTGAAATAGGAAAACCTGTTGTTCGCATCATAGCAGTTAAATTCTCTTTTTCATTAAAATAATCAATTAAAGTATAGGTTAAAGACATTTTTTTACCTTTTATTTCTCCTTCACTATCAATTTTTAATAAAACAACATCTTTTTTATTTATTGGAAGATTTTTTTTAAGAGATTCAATTAAAAATTCCCTTGGTTTAAGGTCAATATTATTAATTTCAATAGGTTTTTCATCCCCTAAAATTATATCTACTAAGATTTTGAATTTTTCACAATGTCCAGGATATCTAATAGTCTTATAATCAAGATATCCTATTTTTTCTCTATAAGTATAAGGTAGAGTAGAACACCCCCCTGATGTTAAAAAGGCTTCCATTTCCCCAAAAGGTTTTGGAAAAAATATTTTTTCAATTTCAGTCATTGATTTCTTCTTTATTATCTTCGCATTATAAAGAATGATAGAATCCTCCACATATTCATTTATAAGTCCATTCGGTGAGAATACAATTTGATAATTTAAAGGAGGTTTTGGTTTTATTGGTAGACCACCAACCCTTATTTTAACAAATTTAATATTATTCAATTCATTAACAATATCTCTTGTAATTGTTGATACAATACCAGGAGCTAATCCACAATCTGGTATAATACTTATTTTTTTTATTTTAGCTTTTTTTGAGAGTTTTTTTTGTTTATTAACAATTTTATTATTTCCACCTAAATCTAAAAAATGAGTTTTGGTTAATATAGCAATTTTTGTCATATCAAAGTTATATTGATATGGTATTGCAGATATTACTATATCATTCTCTACAAAGATTTTTTTAATATCTATTAAATTTTTGACGTTAATCTCTTTGAAATATATTTTCTCTGTGTTTAGAAATTTTTTTGCAGAATCTAAATTTGATTTATTAAAATCAGAAATAGTGATTTTATCAAAATTAGAATTTTTAAAAAGATCATAAGTAATTGCTTGTCCCATCATTCCAGAACCAAGTACTAGAATGTTCATTATATAAATCTCCTTATCAATAACTAATATTTTTATATATTTTCAAATGCTAAATTCATAGATTTTATTTCTTCATTATCTTGTTTTATTAGAAAACTAAATATTATTGTCAAAATAAATGATAATGGCAGTCCAATAAATATTGGATCTAACATATTAATTAAATAATTCTCAGTTAATGATCTACCAATCAGTTCAGGTGCAGTTTTAAAGTAAATTAGAACATACCACCCCATTGTAAAAATAAATCCTCCAAGCATTCCAAACCACGCTCCAAATCGACTTATTTTTTTCCAATAAAGCATCAGGGTATATGGGGCTAAAAAAGTACATGCCATCAGACCAAAGAAAAATGATGTTAATATTGCTACTACATCTGGTGGGTTTAGTGATATAATAAGTGTAGCAAAAACTATTCCTAATGTTGCAATACGAGTTATTAATAAAGATTTTTTTTCAGAGCACTTTTTCATTAAACTTTTTTCAAACACATCACGACCAATAGATGCTCCTGCAGTATGAAATAATGCACTTGCTGTAGACATAGCTGCTGATAAAACAGCAAATAAAAATAAAACTACGAACCATTCAGGAAAAAGTTCGTTTACAATTAATGGCACAACCTTATCAGGAGTACCTGGATAAGATAATCCATTATTTATCATTAAAACATTGCTTAATGGCCCTATACTAAATGCAGTGAATGTCATAAGAAGAATAAATATGCCACCATATGGAATTGCTCTTCTTAGAGCTTTTTCACTTTTTGCAGATAGGTACCTTACAATTAACTGTGGCTGAGCCAGAACTCCAATACCAACACCAAAAATTAGAGTTAATAATAACATATAGGCTGGTGAAAATAATTCTGGAAATGATGTTAGTGTAGTAAAACCAGAAGGGATACTTGTCCAACCCATACTTGTTAAATCTTCTTGTGTAAGCATTGATGCAGCTTCATGAGCTGGCCCAATACCACCAAGCATCATATATATTCCAATAGTAAGAATTACCATCCCTATAAGCATTAATATACCTTGAATGGCATGTGTCCACATTACAGCATATAATCCCCCTACAATTAAATATAATCCAACAACGATGGTAAAAACAATTACACATATCCAATAAGGAATTCCAAAGGTTACTTCAAATAATGTAGCAATCGCTAGAAAAACAGCTGTGGTATAAAATACCATAAAAACTGCGATAATTAAGCCTGATGTGGCTTGGAGTTTTGTTGAATTAAATCTATTTCCTAATAATTCTGGAAGTGTTAAAGCTTTTAATGAAAGACCCATTTTTCTTGTACGAAATCCATAGAAAATAAATGCAATTAATATTCCTACAAAAATATTTAGAAATGCTAACCATAAAAGTGAATGTCCATAGACTGATGAGATTCCAGAAAAACCTATTAAAGCTACAGCACTAATAAAAGTGGCCCCATATGAAAATGCTATTACAATAGGACCCATCTTCCTTCCAGCAACATAGTAATCCTCAGCAGTTTTTGTTTTTTTATAACCAAGATATCCTAAAAATGCAAATACACCTGCAAAAAGAGCCATAAATATTGCAAAAAAGAGTACATCCATATTATTGTACCTCCTTTTTGTTTTTATTAATACTTTTTGAGGAGTTATCTTTATCATTATTTGATTTTTTTATATATTCATAATAAATACCATATATTACACAAAATATTGCAGCCAAGATTGTTCCAATCCAAGCAATGAATACAAAAAAATCCATTCCTAGTATCAATGCCATTAATTTCCTCCTCCAATGTACTAATAATATTAATTTTAACCTGGGAAACAGTTAATATAATTTTAATCTTTCTTAAAAATCAATAAAAGAAAAATCCCGAAATTATTATAATTAAATATTTCATTTAGCAGGATTTGGGAGAAACATTATGATAAAAAAATACTGGGATAAAGAAATCGAAACAAAACCTTTGGATGAATTAAAAGATTTACAATTGAAGAGATTAAAAAATATGATTTTATACATATATAAAAATAACAAAATTTATCATGATAAATTAAAAGAATTGGATTTTAAACCATATGATTTGAAAAAATTAAATGATATTGAAAAACTACCTTTTTTAACTAAACAGGATTTAAGGGAATTTTATCCTTTTGATCTGGTTTGTACAGAAATCGACGAAATAGTCGAAGTTCATGCATCTTCAGGTACAACTGGAAAACCTGTTGTTGGGCCATATACCAATAATGATGTTGATTTATGGGGTGAAGTTATGGCTCGATCGTTATGGGCAAATGGTATTAGAAAAAATGATCGTCTTCAAAATTCTTACGGATATGGTCTTTTCACTGGTGCCCATGGTTTTGAAAAAGGTGCTGAAAAGATTGGCTCAATGGTAATAACTATTAGTTCAGGTAATACAAGAAGACAAATAAATATAATGAAAGATTTTTCTTCGACATCATTAGCTTGTACTCCATCATATTCTATGTATATTGCTGAAATTGCAGAGGAGATGGGTTATGACCCAATAAATGATTTTAATTTAAAAATTGGGTGTTTTGGTGCTGAAGCTTGGAGTGAAGAAATGAGAAAAAATATTGAAAAACGATGGGGAATTATAGCCCATGAACACTATGGATTAACTGAAATAATTGGACCTGGTATAGTATCTGAATGTGAAGAAAAAAAATTACATATAAATGCAGATCATTTTTTGTGTGAGATTATTGATCCAGATACAACTGAAACATTAAACCCGGGTGAAGAAGGAGAATTAGTATTTACTACTTTAACAAAAGAAGCTTTTCCTATGTTAAGATTTCGAACAAGAGATTTAGCAGTATATAAAGAAAATAAATGTAATTGTGGTAGAACTCTTCCAATTCAATCAAGAATTATTGGAAGAAGTGATGATATGATGAAAGTTAAGGGAGTTATTGTTTTTCCTTCACAAATTGAAGATGCTTTAATGAAAGTTAATGGCATGAGCGACAACTATCAAATTATTAAAACAAAAAAAGGAAATATTACAATGTTAACAATAGAAGTTGAACCAACTGAAGAAAGATACAGAGAAGGTCATCTTGACGACTTAGAAAAACAAGCTGAAGAAGAAATATTTACAATATTAAATTTAAATGTTCCTGTTAAGGCAATTCAACCAAAAAGTATTCCACGTAGTACTGGAAAAGCAAAGAGGATAATTCAAAGATAAAAAAAAAAAAGGGATAAAAACGAATGATAGAAACAATTAACACAATTTTACCTTATATTACTGGTTTATGGACACTCCCATGGATTCTAGTAGGTTATATTTTTACAATTATTCTATCCAAAATATTTGGTACTTCAAAAGTGGATTTCGTTATGAAAAAAATAGGTTTGGTTTTATTATTCGTTTTTATACCTTTATTATTATTTAGAATTTTTTTGGATGTTGATTTTGGTGAAAATGAAATTAAGTTCTCTTTAATTTGTTTTTTAATTATTAGCTTTATGTATTTTATTTCATTTATTTATGCAAAAATTAATGTAAATAAAATGAAGATAAAAGAGGAAAATAAAAGAAACTACATTAAAACATTATTAACAAATCAAGGCAGAAGTTCAGCATTTGTAGGAGGTGCAATGCTAGCAATTTCAGAATGGCAAATTCCTGCTGCAATCTATATGAGCATTGGAGCAATTTTTTTATTTGCAATAATACCTTACATATTAGCTCATTTACATAATAAAGAAAAATCGACCAAAGTTCAGGCTTTACCCTGGCATCTAAAATTATTTCCATGGTATCTCTTATTATTTGCTTTTTCATCAATTGCTTTACACAGTTCAACGCGAATTTACCTAGCTGATTTAGGTGATTTTGGAATATTTTTCAAATTTATAACAGCACTCACTATACCTGCAGCATTATATTATGTTGGTGCAAGTATAAATCCAAATGATTTAAAAAAAGGTGAAATAAAAAAATTATTTAATATTAAATCCAAAAAAAATCTAAATCATTGGCTATGGGTTCGACATATATTTTTCATAACAATATTTATTACCCCATTTTTTACATTTTCCATTTTCATCATATTACTAAAATTAAATTTAATATCAAGTGAATGGTTTGCTGTAATTATAATAAATTCAATACTACCAATTACGAGTACAAATATGTTTCTTGTACCTTATGGAATAAATAAGAGAGTTACAGCTTTATCAGTTTCATGGTCAACTATCATTTGTGTTCCAATAGTTGTTTTATTAATTACAAATTTTAAAACATATCTATAAAAAAATTTAAAATGACATAAGCCTTCATTAAGTAAAATTATTATTCATTTGAAATAATTAACGAAGTAGCTGATTGGCTTGGAGCAATAGGTTATACCAAAGAATACCTCATTGAAATGGGTATAAAGGGAGTCAGATCTTATTCAATTGGAGCTGAGGGTACCATGAATATTATGAAAATAATTATTGCAAGAGAGTTACTAGGTAAAGATTTTTTACCATACAAATAAAAATAACATTAAAACTTTAAATTATGTTTTCAGTTTACATTTTGTGTTTACTGTTAGAAAATTTAGTACAAACGATATGTTTTCAGTAATTAGATTATCATCAGAGAATTTAACCGAAAGATATAATCCAAACTTGTTTAATTATTTTTATGAAACCTTTCCAAAAGGATTTTGGGTATGCGAGATTCATCATAAAATTGTTGGTTTTTTAGTAGGAATAAAATTAAGTCATGAAATTGCAAAAATTTTAATGTTATCTGTATCTAATACATATCAGAATCAGGGCATTGGTAGCAAGTTATTATTGAGTTTCTTGAGAGAAATAACTCTGCAAAACATAAAAAAAGTAGAATTGGAAGTAAGTACAAAAAATTATAATGCTATTAAATTTTATAAAAAATATGGTTTTGAAATTGTAGATATTATAAAAACTTTTTATGAAAATAAAGATGATGCTTTTATTATGAAATTAGTACTCTAATTGAAATATTTTTTTTTCTCTATTTGTTTTAAATCTTTCAGACATTTGATCTAATCTACTAGAAATTTTATTTAATCCGGGACAATCATTATTAGTTAAAAGATCCGCTATACCTTTACTTAAAGTAAATACAGCCAACTTGTGTTCTCTCTTTGATTTATATACCTGATATGGAGTTATATCTAATTTCTCATAAGAAATAAAACCTTTTGAACCGTCATTTTCAACCATGTCCTCCAGATGTGTTTTTAGTTGAAGTAAGAATGTATGTAATTGAATAAGCTCATCTTTTTGCATTATAATTTTCCACCATCAAAATAATAAAATGAAATAATAAAGAGGGTTTTTATGATTTTCTATACAGCATTTAAATAGTATTAAAACTAATTAAATAATAGTTGTATCAATTTTGTAGAATTTTACATTATTTTAAGACATATCTTTTCGTGTCAGAATTTTAACAGATTTTGGTTTTTTTACAACATTTCCCAACTTCATTCCAACTATTTTCGTAATATTTTTTATATTTGCGATATCAAGTAATCTTTGAGTGATAATACCATCAAAAACAACAGTTGTAATGTTTTTACTTTTCTTTAACTCATCAGTCAGTTCTCTTACTGGAATTTTTTTTATCTCAGTATCATTTTTATCAAGTAAAACCGCTTTTAGAGATCCTGATACCTCATCCAATATTGAAAAATAATGTTTAGTTTTATCGATTTTAACTTCCTCTTTTTCTTGTTTTGATACTTTAGGTACTTCCTTCTTTTTTTGCTCGTTTTTTTGTTTGAAATTAGATTCTTCTTTATCTTCATCTTTTCCAAATTTTATATCATACATTTCAGCATATTGTTCTGCTGGTATCTTATTTTTCAAAGATTTCATAACCAATTTTTGAGGTATCTCCTCAACTTCTCGTGTTTGCGGTGCACGGGCAACAAAATCGACATCTGCTGTTTGTAATAGTTCTTTTAAAATTAATTCTCCACCTCTATCTCCATCTACAAAAGCTGTTGATATTCTTTCCTTTGTCAATTCAATTACTGTTTTCGGTATGTTAGTTCCGCCTACTGCTATCACATTTTTAATACCATACTTTAAAAGATTAAGAACATCTCTACGCCCCTCAACTATGATTATTGCATCGCTTTTATCAATATTTGGACCTGAAGGACAATGATCGGGGCCAAAGTTAGTTATTTCTTCTATTTGCACTGATTGTCGGACGTTATCTGCAATACTTGCTCCCTCAATTTTTCCATTTTCAATAACCTTATTTAATAATTGCTTTGCCCTTTCAATAACTTGTTTTCTTCTAACAACTCTTACATCTTCAACTTCATCTGACGAAATTGTTGCCTTACATGGCCCTACTCTATCAATACTTTCAAAAGCTGCTGCAAGAATTACTGTTTCAACTTTATCTAAAGATGTTGGCAAGGTTATTGTCCCTGTGCTTTTTCCATTTTTTGATTCTAATTCAACTTCAATTCTACCTACTCTAGCAGAACGTTGTAATTCCCTTAAATCTAATTCAGTTCCAAGAAGGCCTTCTGTTTGACCAAAAATTGCACCGACAACATCAGATTTTTCAATTACGCCATCTGCCTTGATTGTAGCTTTTATTAAATATTTTGTTGTTGCTGGATCAATTACCATTTGTTAATCACCTCAATTTTTATTTTAATGAAAAATAGCACCTTCATCCGCCTTTAGCAAATAATAGGTGGCAAATCAATCTTACTTATGATTTTTTAAATTAATATTTTGAATCGGTTAAATTAAATTAATTATCAATTATGTAACATTTAATAAGTGCTACTTTTCGTTATTTATTTTAAGATTTTATTAAACTATATTAAACTTGCGCCATATTTAAATGTTGTGCTAATATACGATGTTGTGATTTTTCATGAAAGATAGAATATTCATCGGAGTTGCCTGGCCATATGCAAATGGTTCATTACATCTTGGACATATTGCTGGATGTTATCTACCGGCAGATATTTTTGCCAGATTTTGCAGAATGAACGATAAAAAAGTTTTAATGGTTTCAGGTAGCGATGAACATGGAACTCCGATTACAATTTCTGCTGAAAATGAAAAAACAAATCCAAAAAATATAGTAGATCGTTATCATAATGAACATATAGAAAATATGAAGCAATTTGGAATATCTTTTGATCTTTTTACTCGAACGACAAAAGATAATCATAAATTGGTAGTTCAAGAGATATTCAGAGTTTTATATGATAAGGAATATATTTATAATGAAACTGTTGAAGCCTATTTCTGTAAAAATTGTAATAGATTTTTACCAGATAGATATATTGAAGGAACATGCCATAATTGTTTTCATGAAAAAGCTAGAGGTGACCAATGTGATGAATGTGGAAATATACATGACCCTAATGAATTGTTAGATGTTAGATGTAAAATATGTGGCCATACACCTGAAATTCGATCGAGTGATCATTTATTTTTTGCGTTAAGTAAATTTGAAGAAAAATTGAAAAGTTGGATTAAAGATAAAAAACATTGGAAATCTAGTGTATTTAAATTTACTCAAAATTGGTTAAATGAAGGTTTGCATGATAGAGCAATAACAAGAGATATAAATTGGGGAATTGAAGTTCCGATAACAGGTTTTGAAGAAAAAAGAATTTACGTTTGGTTTGATGCTGTAATAGGGTATCTTTCAGCAAGTAAAGAGTGGTCTAATAATTCCGGTGATCCCAATAATTGGATCAATTGGTGGAAAAACACAAAAGCAAAACATTATTACTTTCTAGCTAAGGATAATATACCATTCCATACATTGATCTGGCCTTCAATTATAATGGGATATGATGATTCTTTAAATTTACCTTATGATATTCCTGCAAATGAATATTTAAAGATAAAAGGTGAACAATTTTCAAAAAGCAAAGGTTTTGGGGTTTGGGTTCCAGAAGTTTTAAAAAAATATGATGTTGATTCTATTAGATATTATTTATCAATAAACATGCCAGAAAATAAAGATAGTAACTGGTCTTGGAATGATTTTATTATCAAAAATAATGATGAATTAGTTGGAACATATGGTAATTTTATCCATAGAGTTTTCACTTTTTCGTATAAAAATTTTGGAATAATTCCAAAAAGATTTGATCTCGATGAGCTTGATAACAACACATTAGATAAAATAAAGGAAACATCTATTGAATTGAAAAAAGCATTGAATAATTGTAATTTCAAAAAGGGTTTAAAGATTGCAATGAGTTTAGCTCAACACGGCAACTATTATTTTGATCAAAAACAACCTTGGAAACTAATTAAATCAGATGAAGAAAAATGCGGTACAATTCTAAATATTTGTTTAAACATTGTAAATGCTTTAGCAGTATTTATGACACCTTATTTACCATTTTCATCACAAAAGATATGGAGAATGTTAGGTTATGATAATAATATTGAAGATTTAAACTGGGATGAAGCTCTATCACATTTAAATGTTGGTTTTAATTTGGAAAAACCGAAAACATTATTTGATAAATTATCAATTGAGGAAGGTATGATCGAAGAAGATTTATTTTCAAATATTGATTTACGTGTAGCAAAAGTAATTGATGTCAAAGAGCATCCAGATGCTGATAAGTTATTAATTTTACAAATTGATTTAGGTGACCTTGGAAAAAGAGTGATTGTTGCTGGCATCAAACAATATTATTCAAAAGAAGAAATTATGGGGAAAAATATAATAATAATAACAAATCTTAAACCTGCAAAAATTAGAGGTATAAAATCAAATGGAATGCTACTTGCTGCAACTGATTCTTCAGGAATTGTATCATTATTAAACCCTAATGATTCAAATCCTGGTTCACGAATATTTATTGAAGGGATTACATATAATCCAGATGATATTGTTGAATTTGAAAAATTCAAAGAGATAAAAATGAAAGTAGATGAAAAACAGCAAATAATCTATAAAAATAAAATCCTAAAAAGCGAAAAAGGACCTGTTAGAAGTGATAAAAGTGTTGAAAAAGGTGCAATTGTATCATAGGAGGATATTATAATGGGCATTATATCTAAAACAGATCTACCATTGAAAATATTCAAAAAGGGAAAGGTAAGAGATGTATATGGAATAGAAGATAACCTTCTACTAATTGTAACAGATAGGATCTCTGCTTTTGATTTTGTATTAAAAGAACCTATTCCTCAAAAAGGTATTTGCTTAAATCAGATATCTAAATTTTGGTTTGATTTTTTTAATGATGATGTTGGAAACCACATGATATCAGCAGATGTTAATGAATTCCCAGAAAAAATTAGGGAATATAATGATGTATTGTTTGGAAGAAGTATGATAGTAAAAAAAGCTAAAGTTTTTCCGATTGAATGTATTGTAAGAGGTTATATCTCTGGTTCAGCATGGAAATCATACAAAAAGATAAGACTGTATGTGGAATTAAACTTAAAAAGGGAATGCAAGAATCTGAAAAATTTGATAACCCTTTATTTACACCATCAACCAAAGAAGATTCTGGTCATGATATTAATATTTCATATGAAAAAATGGAAAAAATTATTGGTAAAAAAGATGCGATAAGAATTAAAGAATTATCTCTTTTAATGTATAATAAAGGTGCAGAATATGCTAGGAAAAAAGGAATAATTATTGCTGACACAAAATTTGAATTCGGGAAAATTGATGACAAGATAATTATTGTTGATGAAGTTCTAACTCCAGATTCATCTCGTTTTTGGCCTTTGAACAAATATGAACCCGGTAGAAGTCAACCCAGTTATGATAAACAATACGTTAGAGATTACTTATCGAACACAGGTTGGGATAAGAATTCAAAACCCCCCGAATTAACATTAGATGTAATAAAAGAAACACGAAATAAATATATAGAAGCTTATGAAACCTTAACTGGAAAATCTTTTCTTTTCAAATGAGATTATAAGTAAAAGATATTAAATTTAAATAAAATTAACCTAATTGTATAGGGGATCGCCAATCAAGTCCAGGAGTCCTTAATCCTAATTTTAGAATAAGCGGACTTCTTCGTTTATGTTGACTTTTTATTCTCATATTTTTTATTCGCTGAATATCAGAAATTTTTACTTTAGCAATTTTTGAAATTTTTAATAAATCAATTTTTTTCTCAAGACCAGCTAATATCAAATCCAAATTTTTATAACTTATTTTTAATTCCCCCTCATCGGTTTGATCTTTTAATAATCCAGCTGAGGGAGGTTTATTAATAATTTCTTTGGGTATCTCTAGATATTTTGCTAATTCTAAAACTTGAGATTTATATAAATCTCCGATTGGCATTATATCTACTCCACCATCACCATATTTCGTAAAATAACCAATTAATAATTCAGATTTATTTGATGTGCCACATACAATATTATTTATCATATTCGCATATTCATAAATTATAAGCATACGCAATCTAGCTTTTACATTTGCTAAAGCAAAATTATTTGATCTTTTAATAAATACACTATCAATATTTTTTAAATAATCATCTATATTTTTTTTTTCACAATTTAAATCAAAATTTTTTACTATAACATCAATATGTTTAATATCTGATTTTGGAGTTGCATCGTCAGGTAAGAAAACACAATTTGTATTTTTCTTTCCTAGAATATTTTTGCATAATATTGCTGTAACTGCAGAATCAATTCCTCCAGACAATCCAACTATAACCCCTTTACATCCTGAATTTTTTATATATGTTTTAATGAAATCATATATTATAATTGATGTTTCTTTTGGATCTATTGATAAATCAATTTTCAAACATTTCACCATGTGTTATTATTTATAGTTAAAATCTTATTTGTATAAAGAATTTCCTTTTGAATCCATTGCAACTACAAGTGGGCCAAATTCTTTTACATTAAATATCCATACAGCTTCAGGCATACCTAATTTTTCAAGCCAGAGTACGGATATAACTTTCTGAATCTTTTCAGCTGCTAATGCTCCAGCTCCACCTGTATACGCAGTATATATTGCATTATTTTTTTTGAGAGCACTTTTGGTTTTATTTCCCATGCCCCCCTTACCAATAATTATTTTTATTCCAAATTTTTCTAAAAATTTATCTTCAAAAATCTCCATACGACTACTTGTTGTTGGTCCAGCAGAAATAACATGCCATTCTTTGTTTACTTTTCTCATAAGTGGTCCACAGTGAAATAAACCCATTTTAGATGGATTGAATGGAATCGATTTTTTATCCTTTGCTAGCATCATATGGTGCGCTTCATCCCTAGCTGTAAATATATCTCCAGATAAATAAAGAATATCTCCAATGTTTAATTTTTTAATTTTTTCTTCATCAATTGGTAAATCAAAATGATACTCCATTTTATTTTACCCTCCATTTACCATCTGAATTTATGATAATATTTGCTCTTCGATTAGCCCAACATTGAACTACAAGTCCAACTGGTAAACTAGCAGGATGTCTATGAGCTTTTTCTATATGAACATCTAAAACAGTTGTTTTACCCCCCAAACCCATTGGTCCAATCCCGCTTTCATTTATCCTTTTAATCAATTCTTCTTCAATCAATGAAATTTGCTTATCTTGATGACGGATACCTATAGGTCTAAGTAAAGATTTCTTCCCTAATTTTAAGGCTAGATCTGCCCCTCCACCTATACCTACTCCAATTACTGTTGGAGGGCAAGGATTACCAGCTGCGTTTATTACTTCATCAACAATAAAATTTTTTACACCTTCGATACCCACACCAGGTTTTAACATTCCAAGTTTACTCATATTTTCACTTCCTCCCCCCTTTGGTAAAGAAGTTATTTGAACATTGTTACCTTTTGTAAAATTCCATGTAATATATGGTAGAAAATCACCAGTATTGTCATTATGATTTTTACCTGTAAAAGGATCAACTGTATTTGGTCTTAATGGAATTGATTTTGTGGCATCTTTAACAGCTTCAATTATTAAATTTTCAATTTCTCCTAAAAAGGGAAAATCAACACCAATATCAACAAAAAAGGTTTGAATTCCAGTGTCTTGACACATAGGACGTTTTGATTTTTTTGCAAGTTCAATATTATCCAATATAGCTTTAATTTGTGTTTTAGCAACATCAACTTCAACGTCATAAGCTTTTTTTAATGATTTTATTACATCAGAAGGGAGTTCAGTTTCAGCTTTTCTAATTAACTCAATAATTCCTTGCTTCACATTATTGAAATCCATTTAAACACTTTCCATTTCTTAATGATACATAAATATATTTAGTATATAATTATGAAAGGTAAATCTATCATTATTTATTTAATCGTTATTGACGCAAATGAATTATTATTCATTAATTTTCCAAATTTCCATAAACCAATTATTAATAATTCAATAAATCATTAAAAATTCAACTAATTAAATATTAAAGAAATTTAAAAAATAAATAAAGAAGATATAGAAGAAAAAAAATTCTATTTGGCTTTTCCAATTTCTTCTACAGCTTCAGGATTTGATAAAGTTGAAATATCTCCAACATCTTTACCTAATGCTTTTGATCGTATAACTCTTCTCATTATTTTACCGCTTCGAGTTTTAGGTACATCATTAACAAACCATATTTCATCAGGTCTCGCTATTTTTCCCATTTCATTTCCGACATGTTCTCTTAATTCTTTCCTCAATTCCTCTGTTGGATTTGCGCCACCTTTCAGAACTACATAGGAAGTTATTGACTCTCCTTTAAGAGAATGAGGTTTACCAATAGCTGCTGCTTCAGCAACCATTGGATGGCTTACTAATGCTGATTCAATTTCAGAATTTCCAATTCTATGTCCTGATACATTAAGAACATCGTCAGCTCGCCCTTGTATCCAAAAGTAATCATCATCATCTTTTCTTGTTACATCACCTGCAAGATAAATACCTTCAAATTTATTCCAATAAGTTTCAATATATCTATCAGGATTTTTGTAAATTCCTCGTAACATTCCAGGCCATGGAGTAGTTAAAACTAAATTTCCTCCAGCATTTATAACAGATTCTCCTTTATCATTATATACGTCCGCTGATATTCCAGGTAAGGGTCTTGTAGCTGAACCTGGTTTTAAAGGGGTAATAGGTAAGGGAGAAATCATAAAATGACCTGTTTCAGTTTGCCACCAAGTATCCATAATTTGACAATTTTCGTTTCCAATATATTTATAGTACCACATCCAGGCTTCAGGGTTAATTGGTTCTCCTACTGATCCAAGGATTCTTAAAGTGCTTAAATCATGTTTTTTAACCCATTCTTCACCATATTTCATAAATAATCTAATACTTGTAGGTGATGTGTATAAACTTGTTACATTATATTTTTCAATTATTTCCCACCATCGATCAGGTCCAGGAAAGTTTGGTGCACCTTCATATATAACTGATGTAGTGCCAAGAATTAATGGAGCATATACAATATATGAATGACCTGTTATCCATCCAATATCAGCGGCACACCACCATATATCTTCATCTTTAATATCAAACGTCCATTTAAGTGTATAAGCAGTTCCTAAGGCAAACCCTGCATGTGCATGAATAATACCTTTTGGTTTACCTGTAGTTCCAGAAGTGTATAAGAAAAATAATGGATCATTTGCATCAAGTTCCTCAGTTTTACAATGTTTCGGTGCATTAAATACTAGATCATGCCACCAAACATCTCTTCCAGCAGTCCATGGTACTCCATCTCCAGTTCGTTTATATACAATCACGTGTTTTACACTAGGTGCATCTTCTAATGCCACATCTGCTTGTTCTTTTAGATATACTTTTCTCCCACGTCGCCAAAATCCATCACAAGTTATCACAACTTTTGCTTCACAATCATTTATTCTATCACGAAATGCAAGAGAACTGAAACCTGAAAATACAACAGAATGAATAGCACCTATTTTTGCACAGGCAAGCATAGCGATAGGTAATTCTGGCAACATTGGCATATAAATTCCAACTCTATCTCCTTTTTTAATACCAAGTTTTCTCAGAGAATTTGCAAGTTTGTTTACCTCTATGTATACATCATTATAGGTAAATTTTCTTACATCCCCCGGTTCCCCCTCAAAAATAAATGCTACCTTATTTTTTCTCCATGTTTTTACATGTTTATCTAATGCATCGTGAACAATATTATATTTAGCTCCAACAAACCAATTAACCCATGGTGCATCCCATTCTATCAGTTTTTTATATGGGGAATAAAATTCAATCATTTCTTTTGAAATTTCTTCCCAAAACCATTTCCAATCTTCAGTTTTTTTATAAAGTTCATCAAGATTTTTTATATTATTTTTATCCATCCATTGCTTAACATTTGTTTGTTTTACAAATTCGTCTTTTGGTTTAAAAACACGTTTTTCTTCAAGTAAAACTGATATATTTTCTTCAGACATATCTACACCCTTAAATTTTTCCAATAAACTTATTTTTTAAATATCTCTTGAAAATGCTCCTGTAAGCATTGCATATTTTTCAAAATCTTCAACCCAATCGAATTCAAGATCAGCTTCATCCACAGGTTTTACTAGTCCATCAGCTAAAAGTTTCTCTTGCTCATCAATTAGTTTTTTAAGAGGAGCAAATCTTTTTGCTCTGAAGACCGGATGATAATTAGATTGATCAACACCATCTAAGGTCCTAATATGTTCTCTTAAAAATTTCTTAACTGTCTCTTTTGAATCAGCACCAAGACTCATAATAATATCTTCTCCACCTAGAGAATATGACACATAAATTGGGAAAAGATTAAATGGATATTTATGTTTGATCAAATGGGTATATACTTTTTTATAATATAAAGGATGGGCAAATATTCTTATTAAATATCTTTGAATATTTTCAGGTTTTCTTTTTGGAATTCTAAAAAATACAGGTTTTAAAAGTGGAACTGTTTTTGTATAATGAATTTCATCACATTTTACAATATCTTCTGTAAGAAAATTTGCAATATCATTTGGTTCATTTACATCTATAATTACCCCTACATTCATCATTCCTTCTGATTGAGAAGCATATAATGGAGTATAAGGTTTTGATGAATCTTCTTTAATTTCATTTTCTACATAATTCCATACTCTACTTAAATCTGTTTTTGGATATAATCTTACAATCATTAACATTTTTATCACCCTATTTATTAAAGGTTGGGATTGCCTGAAATATAATTGCAATATAAGTATTTTTTTACCAAAAATTATCAAGATTTCCATAAATATTTAAATAAATATTTTATAAGGGGGGCTAACATCTAAACTCGAAAGTATAAATTAAATATGGGAGAGGTTAATTATTATGGGAAAAAGTATAGTACAAAAAATTTTAGAGAAGCATATTGTAGAAGGAAAATGGGAACCTGGTAAAGAAATTTCAATTAAAATAGATCAAACTTTGACTCAAGATGCAACTGGAACTATGGCTTATCTTCAATTCGAAGCAATGGGGGCATCAAAAGTAAAGACAGAATTATCTGTTAGTTATGTAGACCATAATACTGTCCAAATTGGTTTTGAAAACGCTGATGATCATAAATATCTTCAGACTGTAGCTGCTAAATATGGAATTATATATTCTCGAGCAGGCAATGGAATTTGCCATCAAGTACATCTTGAGAGATTTGGAAAACCTGGTAAAACTTTACTTGGTAGTGATTCTCACACACCCACCGGTGGTGGAATAGGTATGATTGCTATTGGAGCCGGGGGTCTTGATGTTGCTGTAGCAATGGCTGGTGGTCCTTTTTATTTAACATGTCCTAAAGTGATTAAAATAAAATTAAATGGTAAACTCAATCCATGGTGCTCTGCTAAGGATGTTGTTCTAAAAATGCTTAAGATTTTTACAACTAAAGGTAATGTTGGTTGTATTTTTGAATATGGCGGAGATGGAGTAAAAACATTATCTGTTCCCGAACGTGCAACAATTACAAATATGGGTGCTGAATGTGGTGTCACTACGTCAGTTTTTCCTAGTGATGAGACAACTTTTGCCTTTTTGAAAGCTCAGGATAGAGAAAATGATTGGATTGAAATTAAGGCTGATTCTGAAGCAAATTATGATGAAATAATTGAGATAAATTTAGATGAAATTATCCCTTTAACTGCTTATCCTCATAGTCCTGGAAATATAAAAGCGGTAGGAGAATTAAAAGAATTAAAAGTTGATCAAGTATGTTTAGGTAGTTGTACAAATTCATCTTATAAGGATTTAATGACTGTTGCAAAGATATTAAAAAATCAAAAAGCTCATCCCAATGTTAGTTTTGTAATAGCACCCGGCTCAAAACAAGTATTGGAAAATATTACACGAGATGATGGATTAACTGATTTGATTTCTTCTGGAGCTCGAATTGCTGAATCAGCATGTGGTTTTTGTATTGGTAATAGTCAATCTCCAAAAACTGATGCGGTTAGCCTAAGAACTAGTAACAGGAATTTCTTTGGACGTTCTGGCACTAAGAGCGCATTAGCTTATCTGGTTAGCCCTGAAACAGCTGCAGCTGCCGTAATTACTGGAAAAATGACTGACCCTAGAGAGTTAGAAACAATGGGAATCAATTATCCAAATATTGAGATGCCTGATAAATTTTATATCGATGATAGTCTGTTTATTTTTCCTGATGACGCCAATAAAGTAGAAATATATCGAGGGCCAAATATTGGTGATCCTCCATCAAGTGTTCCGATGCTGGATATTATATCTGGAGAAGTTACAATTAAAGTTGGAGATCAGATTACAACGGATCATATAATCCCAGCTGGAAGTAAAATGAAATACCGATCAAATGTACCTAAATATTCAGAATTTTTATTTGAAGTTGTTGACCCGAATTTCTATAAAAGAGCTAAAAAAATAAAAGAAAGTGGTAAATCAAATATATTTGTAGCTGGTTTAAGTTATGGTCAAGGATCTTCAAGAGAACATGCAGCTCTTTGTCCAATGTTTATGAGTACAAAAGCAGTAATTGCAAAATCATTTGAGAGAATTCATACAGCAAATTTGATTAATTTTGGAATAATTCCTTTAACTTTCAAGAAGGATAAGGATTATGAACAAATAGATCAAGGTGATAATATTGAAATATCAAATATTATAAAAAATATTGAATCTGGAGATAATCTAAAAGTAAAAAATAAAACAAAAAATATTGAATTTGAAGTTGAATATAATCTCTCAGATAGGCAAAGAGAGATTATACTTGCAGGTGGTACACTTGCATATATAAAAAATAAATCTAATTAAAATATCGAGGTATGAAGTTATGGCACAAAGAGGAATTAGAGAATATGATGGAAAAAAAATGCTATCAAAATATTGGTCTGAATATTTTAGCAAAGATTTTAAATTCCCGGGTAAAGTCGTTTTAGTTGATCCGGAAACAAAAATAAATGAATTAACGAAAAAATTCAATTGGCTAAACAAAGAGAAATTGGTTGTAAAGCCTGATCAACTTTTTGGAAAAAGAGGGAAACATGGTCTAATAAAAGCTAATGCATCATTTGAGGAAGTTAATAAATGGATTAAGGAAAGAATAAACAAAGAAACAAAAGTTGGTAAGGTAACTGGTAAACTTACACATTTTCTTATTGAACCATATATACCACATAAGGAAGAATATTATATAGCCATTAAAAGTAACCGTTCTGGTGATATTATTTATTTTTCAAATCATGGTGGTGTGGATATTGAGTCAGTTTGGGATACTGTAGCAGAAATTCAAATTGATATTGGACAAGATATAAACGAAATAAAAATTGAAAATAAATTACCTAAAGACACACCAAATGACAAAAAGAAAATGTTTGTTAATTTTATTAAAGGATTGTATAAATTTTATATTGACTTAAATTATGCATATCTTGAAATTAATCCTTTTGTAATATCTGGTAATGAGATTGTACCATTAGATCTTGTAGCAAGAATTGATGATACTGGACATTTTGAAAGTAGCGGAAAATGGGGTGATCTTAGCTTCCCAGCGCCCTTTGGTCGAAAATTAACTCCAGAAGAAAATTATATTAAAATGATGGATGAAAAAAGTGGTGCATCTTTAAAACTTACTGTTCTTAATTCTAAAGGTCGTGTTTGGACTATGGTTGCTGGAGGTGGTGGAAGTGTTATTTACACAGATACCATAGTTGATTTGGGTTATAGAGATGAGCTTGCAAACTATGGAGAATATAGTGGTAACCCTACAACAGATCAAACATACGAATATGCAAAAACAATTCTTGATCTTATGACAAGAGAAAAAGATCCAAAAGGACGTCCAAAATATTTGTTAATTGGTGGAGGAATTGCAAACTTTACTGATGTTGCAAAAACATTTACAGGTATAACCATGGCATTAAGAGATTATAAGAAAAAACTGAAAGAAACAAATGTAAAGATTTTTGTTAGACGTGGAGGACCAAACTATCAAGAGGGCCTTCGCATAATGAAAAATCTTGGAAAAGAATTAGGCGTACCTATTGATGTATATGGTCCTGAAACCCATATGACACGAATTGTTGATATGGCTTTAGGAGGAAAATAATAAGGTGATAATCATGGTAAAAACTAAATCTAAAAAACAAAAAAATGAATATATTATAATGGATAAAGAAACAACAGCTATTGTTTTTGGTTATCAGCAACGTGCTATTCAACGTATGCTGGATTTTGATTACATCTGTAGACGTGAAACTCCTTCAGTTGCAATAATTGTTAATCCAACTCGTGAAGGAGCACATAAATGTTTCTGGGGAACAAAAGAAATTCTTATACCAATGGTAAAAACACTTAAAGAAGCAACTAAAATGTACCCTGAAGCAGATTTTATGGTTAATTTTGCAAGTTTTAGGTCAGCATATCCAACAAGTAAAGAAGCTCTTTTAACAAAATCTATCCGTTCAGTTGCAATCATCGCAGAAGGTGTTCCTGAGCGTAGAACAAAAGAATTAATTAAAATTGCAAAAGAAAAAAATAAATGGATAATTGGTCCTGCAACAGTAGGTGGAATAGCTGCTGGAGGATTTAGAATTGGAAACACTGCTGGAATGTTAGATAACATTGTGACTTCAAAATTACACAGACAAGGAAGTGTTGCTTATGTTTCTAAATCAGGGGGACTTTCAAATGAACTTAATAATATTATAGCTAGAAATACTGATGGAGTATATGAAGGAGTTGCTATTGGAGGAGATCGATATCCTGGATCAACTTTCATGGATCATATAACGCGATATGAAAAAAATCCAGATATTAAAATGATAGTTCTTTTAGGTGAAGTTGGTGGGATGGATGAATATGATGTTGTCGATGCAGTAAAAAAAGGAAAAATCAAAAAGCCAATTGTTGCCTGGTGTATAGGAACTTGTTCAAAAGTATTTCCAGCAGAAGTACAATTTGGTCATGCTGGAGCAAGAGCAGGTGCTGCTCTAGAAACAGCCGATGCAAAAAATGAAGCGTTAAAAAAGGTAGGTGTTGCCGTTCCCAAACATTTTGACGATTTTGATAAAGAAATCAAGACAACATTTGATAAACTTGTGAAAAGTGGCAAACATAAACCAATACCTAACGTTGAACCACCAATCATACCCATTGATTATGATGTTGCATTAAAACAAGGTATCATTAGAAAACCTGCACAGTTCATAAGTACAATTTCGGATGATCGAGGTGAAGAATTAAGATATTGTGGAATTAAAATTAGTAAAATCTTTGAAGACGAATATGGACTTGGCGGAGTAATAGGATTACTATGGTTTAAGAAAAAATTACCAAAATGGGCAGCAGGATTTTTAGAGCGAGTAGTCCTTTTAACAGCAGATCATGGACCTGCGGTTTCTGGTGCTCATAATAGCATAGTTGCAGCTCGAGCTGGAAAAGATATAATTTCTTCACTTGTTAGTGGACTACTTACAATCGGACCAAGATTTGGTGGAGCAGTACAAGGAAGTGCTGATCATTTCACAAAATATCTATATTCTGAAGATGAGCCAACATTCATGGTCAAGGATATGAAAAGTAAAAACATTAATATTCAAGGAATAGGGCATAGAATTAAATCTGTTACAAACCCAGATGTTAGAGTTACACTTATGATAGAATACGCGAAGAAAAACTTTCCAAAAACCGAAACACTTGACTACGCGTTGAAAGTGGAGAAGCTTACCACTGCAAAGAAAAACAACCTAATTCTAAATGTTGATGGAGTAATCGGTGTTCTATCATGTGACATGTTACGTGGTATAGGATATACAAGAGATGAAGTTAGAGAATTCGTTGATTTAGGAATTCTAAATGCATTATTTGTACTAGGAAGAAGTATTGGATTCATGGGCCATATAATGGATCAAAAACGTTTGAAATCTAGATTATATAGGCATCCATGGGATGATATAAATTATATGATGCCTGACAAACCAGAGGTAATAAAATAAAAGAGGTAAATTAATGATTAATCAAGAAAATTCCAAAGAATATTTTGGGAAGATTATATATACAAAAGTTGATGAAGCACCCGCATTAGCAACTTATTCTTTTCTCCCTATTGTAAAAGGATTTACAAAAGCTGCAGGAGTTACTGTTGAAACAAGAGATATATCTCTTGCAGGACGAATAATAGCTAATTTTCCAGAACATCTAAATGAGAATCAACGAACATCTAATGATCTTGCAGAACTGGGTAAACTTGTAAAAAAACCTGAAGCAAATATCATTAAACTTCCATGCATTAGTGCTTCAATTCCTCAATTGAAAGCAGCAGTTAAAGAATTACAGGAGTATGGTTATAATCTACCTAACTATCCAGATAACCCACAAAACAATACAGAGAAAGAAATAAAAGCAAAATATGATAAAATCAAAGGAAGTGCTGTAAATCCAGTATTGAGAGAAGGAAATTCTGATCGTAGAGTACCTGGACCTGTAAAAAATTATGCAAAAAAGAATCCCCATCCAATGGGTGATTGGACTGCAGATTCAAAATCACATGTTTCACATATGGATAATGGAGATCTTAGATTTAATGAGAAATCTACTACTGTAACAAAAGAAACTACTGGAGATGCAAGGATTGAGTTTATTCATGAAGATGGTAGTAATAAAGTTCTAAAAGAAAAAATTAACCTGCTAGTTGGTGAAATAATTGATGCAACAATTATGCGTAAAAATGTCTTACGTGAATTCCTTGAGGAACAAGTAAAAGATGCAAAAAAGAAAGGAGTATTATTTTCAGTACACTTAAAGGCAACAATGATGAAGGTATCAGACCCGATTATTTTTGGTCATGTAGTGTCAATCTTTTTTAAAAATGTCTTTGATAAACATGCAATTGTTTTTGCAGAATTAGCTATAAATCCAAATAATGGATTAGGTGATCTATATGAAAAAATCAAGTATCTTCCGGAGGAAAAAAGGAAAGAAATTGAAGATGATATTCAGAAATGTTATGAAAATGGGCCTGAATTAGCAATGGTGAATTCTGATAAAGGTATAACAAATCTGCATGTTCCAAGTGATATAATAATCGATGCATCTATGCCCGCTGCAATTCGTAATTCTGGACGAATGTGGGGTTCAGATGGAAATCTTCATGACACAAAATTTGTAATACCCGACAGCAGCTATGCTGGTGTATATCAAGAAGTAATAGATTTCTGTAAAAAAAATGGAGCTTTCGATCCTAAAACAATGGGAACTATTCCCAATGTTGGTCTTATGGCACAAAAAGCAGAGGAATATGGATCTCATGATAAAACATTTCTGTGCCCCAGTAATGGAGTAATTCGTGTTATTTCAGCGTCAGGACAGACAATGATTGAACACCAAGTTGAGGAAGGAGATATATGGCGTATGTGTCAAGTAAAAGATCTCCCCATTCAAGATTGGGTTAAACTAGCTGTAAATAGATCAAAAACAACTGGATCTCCTGCTGTTTTCTGGTTAGATAAAAATAGAGCCCATGATACTCAGGTTATACAAAAAGTAAATCTCTATTTAAAAGATTATGATACAAGTAATCTAGAAATCTATATTATGCCCCCAATAGAAGCTACACGTTTCTCCATAAAACGTATGAAAGATGGTAAAGATACAATTTCAGTTACTGGTAATGTATTGCGTGATTATTTAACAGATTTATTTCCTATTCTTGAGGTAGGTACTAGTGCAAAAATGTTCTCAATAGTGCCACTTATGAATGGTGGAGGATTATATGAAACTGGAGCGGGTGGTTCAGCACCCAAGCATGTTCAGCAGTTTTTACAAGAAGGTCATCTAAGATGGGATTCTCTAGGTGAATTTCTTGCACTTTCTGTTTCCTTAGAACATTTAAGCATTACAACCAAAAATGATAAAGCAAAAATTTTGGGAGAAACACTTAATCAAGCAATAGAAAAATTCTTAGTGAACAACAAGTCTCCTTCTCGTATAGTTAATGAGTTAGATAATAGAGGAAGTCACTACTATTTAACACTGTATTGGGCTCAAGCATTAGCTGAACAAACTAAGGATGTTAAACTTCAATCACATTTCATAAAACTAGCACAAGAACTTTTAGATAAAGAGACTGAAATCATTAAGGAGTTGAATGCATTACAAGGACAATCAATTGATATAGGTGGCTATTACAAACCTAATATGGATCTAACAATAAAAGCAATGCGTCCAAGTCTAAAATTCAATGAAGCATTAGAATCATTAGCTGTTGTAAATGCATAAAATCTGAAAGTTGGAATCCTTAATAATGAGGATACCGATTTTCAAATCGGACTAACATCTAAAGTAAGATTAATTGAAATAATATAAGGTAATTCAATTTTTTTCAATAATTTTTATAAAATTTAAATAGTTATGTTATTCTTAGTTTAATCAAAATAATAAGGTATTATATGATAGATTATAAAAAATCTCTTGAAGATTTATACATAATTTTAAATGAACTTGAAGAAATTAATAAAAAAACCCCAATTATTGTTGAAGGAAATAATGATATTAATGCTTTAAGAAAAATAAATATTACTGGTGAAATTATTAGTGTAAATAAAGGAATGTCCATAGCTGATTTTTGTGATTATTTATCATATAGATATAAAGAAATTGTTATACTTACTGACTTAGATAGAAAAGGTGGCCAATTATGTTATAAAATAAAAAAAAATTTAATTGGACGTGTTGATTGTAATACTAATTTTAGAAAAAAAATCGCACAAAAAACTATGATTCGAACTATCGAAGGTTTACCATCTTGGATAACTACTATGAATGAGAAGTTCAATCATTTATAAATTATTATAACCAATAACATTATATATGTTTTTTAAAAAAATTATATTTATATTATTGGAAATTGACATAAAATAATGATTAATAATTGATGGGTAAAAAAATGAGAAAATGGATTATAACATTAATATTTACAATAATAATTATAGTTTCAATTTTAAGTTTTATTTTTATTAATTATAAATCTGATGTTGATGCAATTAATAATATAAATGTAAGATTGGATGGTATTGATATTTTTAATATGAAAATCACCTCTTTTAAATTAATTTTAAAGGTTGAAATATTAAATCCGTCTAATAGAACAATAAATCAACTTTCTTCTAATTTCGATATTTTTATTGAAAATAATTACATTGGAGAAGGAAATTTTTCTAATGTTAATATCGAAAAAAATTCAAATATTAGTAAGGATGTTATCATCACTATATATTATAGTGGTTTAGCTAATGCAACTATTGATATTATAAAAAATCTCGTAAATGAGGGTGAATTTAGTTTAAATATAAAAGGAACAGTATATGCAAAAGCATTATTTGGAATGTCAATAATAAAACAAACATTTAATGCAACAAAAACTTATCCATAATATTTAGCTTTATTTTCAATAATTTATTTCAATAGTTTATTGTTATTCTATAAATTAGAGAGCATGAAGATTTCAAAATTATTATTTATTGAACCTCCTAGAAATTATTGGTTTGTTATGGGTGAATATCTTCCTCCACCTACAACCTTACTAATATTAGCAGCTTATATAGAAAAAGAAATTCCAGATATTGAAATAGAAGTTCTTGATAGCCAAGCTGAAAAATTAAATTGGACAGGAATAGAAAAATATATTGAATCATCAGAACCATCAATGGTTCTCACATCTGGTTTTACTTGTAATGTTTATACATGTGCAAGAGCTTTTGAAATTGCAAAAAAAGTTAATAGAGACATTGTAACAGTTGCTGGTGGAATTCATTTTTCAACACTTCCAGAAGAATCGCTTATTGAATTTCCCGAAATTGATTATATTATTAGAGGAGAGGGAGAAATAACACTTGTTGAATTAATAAAAAAATTGAATAATGGTGGAAAAATTGAGAAAATAAACGGATTGTCTTATAAAAAGAGCGAAAAAATAATTAATACACAAACTCGTCCATTAATAACAAATCTTGATAAATTACCATTTCCAGCGTATCATTTAGTTGAGGATAATATAAAAAAGTATCATTTTTCAATGATGGCAGGTAAAAAAACATGTTATATGATACTTGAAGGTGCAAGAGGATGTGACCACCGATGTTCTTTTTGCACTCAATGGCATCATTGGGGGGGTTGTTGGAGATCCAAATCAATAAAAAGAATCGCAGATGAAATTGAATTTTTAAATGAAACATATGGTGGCGTATTTCTGTGGCTTACAGATGATCATTTTAAAATAAATATGAGGGGTAATAAATTATATACCGAATTAAGAAAGAGAAGATGTAAAGATGATATAATGCTTTTTTTGCAGGCACGTACTGATGATGTTGCTAAAAATCCAGATCTAGTTAAAAAACTTCGGGAGATTGGAACATATTGGATTATGTGTGGAGTTGAAACACCACTTGAAGAAACTTTAAAAGAATATAAAAAAGAAACAAAAAAGGAAGATGCTTACAAGGCGATGAATATTCTAAGAGAAAATGATATTTTTTCCCATGCTATGTTTGTTATAGGTTCAAGAAAGGATACTAAAGATTCAATAGAACAATTAATAAGATTTTCATTAGATATTGAACCTGATTTTGCAATTTATACAGCCCTAACACCGTTCCCTGGTACAATATACCATAAAATTGCATTGAAAAATGGTTGGATTGAAGACAAAAATTATGCAAATTATGATATGGCTCATGCAATAATGCCAACTGAAAAATTAACTAGAAAAGAAGTTCAAATGGAATTGTTGAGATGTTATCAGAATTTCTATGGTTCTTATGCAAGAAATCTTGCAGGTATTTTCTCAAAAAATAAACTGAAAAGAACTTTATATAGGCATATGGCGGGTCAACATGTTTTAAGTAAATTTAGGAGATTAATTTGAATCAAAAAAGAATTGTTATTTATTATCTATCCTTGTCTTCAATTTTCTTTTTATTATTGATTCTACTAAATTTTCTTCCTTCATCATCAAATATAGCGAAAGAAATTGATAGAATAATTATTACTTTTATATTCATTATAATATGTATTTTTGGATTTTCATTATCTTTTTATCCAAGATGGTATAATAAAATCATAAAAAATAATAAAAAAAGTTTTACAATAAATAAATTAGATAATAAAAAAAGAAATAGGGAAGGCCATCATCCTAATTGTGTACAATTCGAAAATCATGTTATTAAAATAAAACATAGAAAGTATTGTTCAGGGTGTCTTGGTTTGGGAATAGGATCTCTTATCTCGATTTTTCTAATATTTTATTATTTAATATTTATTAATTTAATATTGTGCTATTTAAATATATTTTTTTTTTAGGATTAATAATAATTTATCTTTCTTTCTTTGAGTCAATTCTTTATAATAAATTTTTAATTATTCATATATTTTCCAATATTCTACTTATCATTGGATTTCTTTTAATAATTATTAGTACATTGGAAAATTCAGGGGATTTGGTTTATGGGTTTATTAGTATTTTTGCTTCGTTTTTATTTTTAGAAACCAGAATACAAGTCTCATTGCTTAATCATGTTAATATTTGTTTTAAATGTAAATATAAATGTAAAATGTATTAATTGTTTATTTTTTTGTCATTATTTTAATACCAGTTATAATAAAAGCTATTGCAATTATTATGCCAATAATCCACCAAAAATCAAAATTTACTAACCAAGATGGTAAACTGTTTGCCAATTCTGTTTGTGGTATTACTAAACTAAAGACAATCCAAAGTCCAATTATAATTACAATTGCACCCCAAAAAATTGGAGCATATGGACTATGTTTACCAACTGCACATTCCTCCTCGCATCTGTCATCATGATTTTTTTTACGATCTTTAGCAGACATATCCAGAGTTACTCCACATTTACCGCAAAATTTTGCATCATCCTCATTTTTATTACCACATTTTGAACAATATGTCATAATTTCCCTCTTATATTCTAAAAATATAATTGGATAATTACTTATAAATTCTTTTAAATTAAATTTCTTTTAAAAAATATATTTAATATCTACAAAACAATTAGAGAGAGACAAATATTCTTACTATTGCTATATTTTTTATAGTATTATACCAAATTTAAACTGTTTCTTCAACCATTGAAATCATTTGTTTATCTTTAAAACCAAGTTGTTGCATCGCTCCAGAGGGACATGCGCCAACACATGCTCCACATCCTTTACATAAGGCTTCAGTAACCTTTGCTTGTTTCTTTCCTTTTTCTTCAATTAAATCTATTGCATTATATTCACATATTGAGATGCACATACTGCAGCCCGAACAAGTATCAACATCAACATAAGCAATTTGGGGTTCTGCTTCAAGTTCTTTCTTAGATAATATATTTGCAGCTCTTCCTGCCGCTCCACTAGCTTGAGAAACTGAATCCTGAATATCTTTTGGACCTTGACAACAACCAGCTAAAAAAATACCAGCAGTAAAGGTATCCATTGGTCTCAATTTTGGATGAGCCTCTAAAAAAAATCCATCCGAGCTTTGAGATATATGTAAAATTCTAGAAAAATCATCTGAATCAGTTTTTGGAATTATTTCTGGAACAAGTACAACAAGATCAGTTTTAATTTCAAAAAGTTTATTTGTAGTTGTATCAAATATATCCATCTTAAGTTGATCTTGAGTTTTTCTTACATCGGAAGGTTTTCCTCTAAAGAAATTAGTATTTTCACCTCTAATTTTACGATAAAATTCTTCATATCCTTTTCCAAAAGATCTAATATCAGTATAAGAAATATTTATCTCAATTTTGTTTCCAAATTTTTCTTTTATCAAATATATTTGTTTTAATGCACTCATACATCCAATTCGACAACACCAAGTACATGAAGTTTCATCTCTGGAGCCGACACATAAAATAAATGTAATACTTTTTGGTATTTTATTATTTGAGGGGCATAAAATTTCACCAGACGTTGGACCAGAAGAACTAATCAATCTCTCCATTTCCATTGAGGTTATTACATCCTTATATTGTGAATAACCATATTCATACACTTTAGAAGGATCTAATAAATCATAACCAGTTGCAACAACAATTGCACCAACTTCAATTTCTAAGATTTCTTCCTTCTGAGAAAAATCTATGGCATTAGCTTCACATGCTTCAACACATAGAGGGCCTTTACCACATTTTCCATGTTTAATCATTAAACAATTTTTCCCATCGATTGTACATTTCATTGGAATAGCTTGAGGAAACGGTATATATACTGCGCTTCTTTTTCCTAATCCCATATCGAATTCATTTGATATGCGATCTTTTAATCTACAAGCATCTACACAGTCGCCACAACCCGTACATTTATCTAAATTTATATACCGAGGTTTTTTTCTAATTTTAACTTTATAATTACCTATATTTCCATCAATATTTTTAATTTCTGAATATGTAATAAGATCAATATTATGATTATTAGCTACTTCCATCATTTTTGGTGTTAAAATACATCCTGAACAATCAAGAGTGGGAAATGTTTTATCAAGTTGCGCCATTCGACCTCCAATACTAGGTTTTCTTTCAACTAAATATACTTTAAATCCCTTTTCTGCTAAATCCAAAGATGCTTGAATTCCAGATATCCCACCACCAATAACTAATGCATTTGGATTAACAGAAATTTTAGATGTATTTAAAGATTCCAACAATCTTGCTTTAGCAACCGCTCCACGAACTAATGCTTTCGCTTTCTCCGTGGATCTTTTCTTATCATCATGCGCCCATGAGCATTGTTCTCTTACATTTGCAATTTCCAAATTAAACGCATTAACACCACCATCCTCAACAACTCCTCTAAAAGTATTTTCATGCATTCTTGGAGAACAACATGCAATGACGACACTATTCAATTTATATTTCTTAATTGAATCTTTAATTAGATTTGCTCCGTTATCTGAACACATATATTTGTAATCTTTACTAATAACTACATTATTCAGATTGCTAGAATATTTTATTAATTCATTAATATCAACATTAGAGGCAATATTAATTCCACAATGACAAACAAATACGCCAATTTTCTTATTCATATCATTTGCCCCCTAATTTGATTTTTTCAACGGGACTTAAATTCAAATTGAATCCAAGTTTGTTTCGATCAATACCAAATGAAAGACCTAAAAGTTGGGTTAAATAAACAACAGGTACTTCCAATTTTGTAGCTACTATTTCTCCAGCCTTTTTTTGTTTAGAATCAAACATTCTATGACACCATGGACATATATCAACAAAAACATCAAAATTTTGATCTTGTACTGCAACTAATTTTTGACCTGTTTTTGTTAATGCTGATTCGGGAAGATTTGTATTAATCATGGATCCACAACAATCAAGTTTTTCTGGATAATCAAGAGGTTCTGCGCCAATGGCTTTAAGTATATTTTCCATTTTTTGAGGGTTTTCAGAATCAACTGGTCTTCCAATCTCACTGGGGCGAATTAAATGACAACCATAATGAGTAGCAACTTTAAGATTATTCAAAGGGTTTTTTACTAAATTCTTAATTTTTTCAAGACCAATAATATCATGAATTAAATCTACAGTATTAACAATATTAATTGGTTTATTATAACTTAAATTTTCTGAAGAAAGCATTTCATTTATTCGCTTATTAATATCAGAATTATTCTCCAATACATTTTGACATTCACTAAGAGATAAATGACACATTGGACATGGTACAAATATATCATATCCTTTTTTTTCAGCAATTGAAATATTTCTAGCTGAAAGATAAATTGTCATTAACTGATTAACACTTTTCATAGGCTCTCCACAACATGAAAAACCTTTAACATCGATTAATTCAATATCCAATATTGGCATTATTTCTCTTATTGATAATTCATAAGCATATTGTTCTGTTGGCATCACACAACCAGGATAAAAAACATATTTTTTCATAAAAAACCTCTATCAGATTTTTTCAATAGCAAGTTTAGATAAAACTAATTGAAATTTATTACCATCAACTGGTTTTGATAAATCTGGTAAATCTAAATCATTTCTTTTTATTGTTTGATTATTGTGATTTGATACTGTTTGAGCATCCTGAATTAATCCAATAGATAGAATCGATTGAAGCATAGCTGAATATTTTCCAGGTATTGGTTTACCACTTGCAACAGCAATATTTTTTAAAGCAAACAAAATTTCAACAGGTGCAACTTTTTGAGGACAACGTTCTCGACATTTGAAACAACTCATACAAGTCCAAATAACATCAGAATTTACTAATTCATCAATTAAACCACGTTTTAAAAGAGCCACAATTTTATGTGGTTCTAATTCTAAAAGCTTATGTGCTTCACAACCCGAAGTACATTTTGCACATTGATAACAAAATTCTGATATTTCACCTTGTAGTTTTTTTAATCGAGTATTTATTTCATTCTTAATATCTTTTTGAGGTTCCCCCATTGATGTTAAATCAATAATGCTCATAGATTATCACTCGTTAAGTATAATAGTTAGTAAGATAACTAAGTATTTTCTTATCTTTTATCCCTATTTAAATTTGCTGAATGTGTAAAATTAAAAAACTTATTTTTTTCTAAAATTAAAATATTTATTATAATAAAAAAAAAATTGATCTGAGGGGGATTTCCCTCAGAAAAGGTTTTTGTTTATTTAAAGTTGTAGTGTTTTTGCCAGTATTCTCTTAATTCATCTAATGTTCTGTCTAGTTGAATCGTTTCCTTTACTTCACATATGAAGTTTGTTGGCATTGGCATTATTGTGTTGAATGGTACGTTCCAGGTGTCACAAATGAATGGATCTACAAAGCATCCATAGTGTTTGTATGTTCCATCACTTTCTACCCAACCATAGAAAGTTCCAACTCTTGAATAATTTTTGTCATAAATTGGTTTGTCTACTAATTGATCTGTTGGACATGTTGTTGTACCGCATGGTACAGCTTTGTTCCAAAATTTACTTAATTCTTCCATTGTCTTATTTAGGGTTATCTGATCAGTCCATTGTTTTATGTAATCACTGTATATTGGTATAAGTTTGTAAGTTCCTCTAAACCAGGTATCTCTTACACTTTCTGTTGGTCGAATTCCAAAGAAATACCCTGGATATTCCGTATTCCAACTATTCCAATATTTATCTATTGTCCCAATTGTGTTTCCATTGCTATCAAATACTTCTTTTCCAACTAACTCATGTGGATTATTAATTTTCATATCTCACCTCACAACCTATCATAAAAGGATATTAG
>JAJISJ010000049.1 GCA_022848765.1 Thermoplasmatota archaeon | reverse complement strand
AAGACCAACCAATGGGTATAATAAAATTATCGGAAATGACTGAATATCCTCAGCATATGGTTAGATATTCACTAAGAATTCTCGAACAAGATGGTGTTATAGAACCCTCATCTAAAGGGGCTGTAACAACAGATAAAGTTCCACAGACTCTTAAAGAACTTAAAGATTCCCTAAAAGAAATATTAAATTCAGTTGATAAACTTATTGAAGAGCTTGATTAAAATATTTTATAAAAAAAGCATACGCCTCGGTAACTCAGTTGGGAGAGTGCACGGCTGAAGACCGTGATGTCGAGGGTTCGAGTCCCTCCCGCGGCATAGAGTTAAATAGTTATTATTCTCATACAATTCTTTCAATCATTATAGATCTCTGTTAGTATTACATTTGGAATATAATTTTTTATTTTTACATTGTATTATATGATATGTTGTTTGATATTATAATTATATTTCCCGATGTTCTTTTCTTTTATGCTCCCTATTTAGTATTAAATCAATTCTATTTTTTAGATACGTTGAATCCTGTGTATCAATTTTCTTTTTAGTATGAAAATATTTTCTTTTATTTGGAGGCTTATATCCCGTTTTCATATTTATGGCTCATTTGATAAATATATATTTTCAGGTAATAACTATCATTTTTAAGATTATCCTAAAAATATATGGAAAATGGGATCTTTAATAAAAATTAGATTTAACTATAATGTTTCTTTAATTTTGTTTCTCAGTAAATCTCTCCAAAAATTTAACGATAATCTTTTATTTATATATTCATTAGAAATTTCAGGGTTTTCTGATTTCAATAATTCCAAAAATATCTCTCTCTCCTCATTATTTTTAATACCAGTTCGCCAGTGTGCCTTGCATTTTTCACATTCAATATGAAAAATTTTATGTGTTATCCAGTTTTCATAATAAATTTTTCCATCACAAAATGGGCAAATAGGAAGCTCTATCGATCTAACCTGTTTTCTTTCATTTTTCATTATGTTATAGTAAAATGAATCTATTATTTTTACCATTTTTGGTAAAATTAAAAATACAATAAATTAATATTTTAATGAATTAATAAAAAAGATTTAATCAATAAATAATTTTAATAAAAGGATATTTACTAGAATGAGATTTTAGTCAGTAAAAAATCCAAAAACACCCAAAAATCATATTTTATTGGGTAAATACCCTCCTGTTGAGCGTTCGGCACCTCCTTCGAATCTACAATTTCATAATCACTCTTCGATAGAGCAAAGTTCACAAGTATAATCATATAGATTTGTCGGCATAAACAATCTACCACATTTCTTACATCTTCGATTCTTCATAATCTATCCTTCTAAATCTTTCCTCATATCCTCAAATTCTTTCTTTGTTACCTCTCCTCTAGCAAATCTCATTTTCAAAACATCAATTGGACTATTCATTTTATCAGATTTTTCTTATCTTTATCAGGTTCTGTTACCCCACATACTACAAAAACTAATCCAAAGATTATTGCAAAGATTGAAATAATGAAAATAAAATTTATACCATTAAAAATTAAAAATGTATTATATGAATAAATGAAAAAAAACATCCCCAAAACAAGCGATACTATACCCAAAACTAAATACCTATTATGCATAAATTTCCTCCCTTATGATGTTTTGTAAATAATTAACAACTAATAAAAGTTTTCTTAACAAATGTTAAAAACATAACTAAAAAATAAATTAATCATAACGGAGGTAAAGAGAAGAAAAGATTGGGGACAAATAATTGAATTGAAGCGTAGAATCATAAATTAACCTTTTCTCCTCTCCCGCAAAATACTCCAACATATAAAATAGTTATATTACATTTAAATCTTTTCTTAAAAAATGTTAATTACAATAAATGTTTCAATATAACTTGTTAAAAATATATCTTTCAAATCTACAATTTCATATTAATTTTTTCTTGTAGAATGCAATTTAGAATCTATTCAAAATCGTTTTTTAATTATCAATTGGTTAATGAAAATCCTCCAATAATTAAAAAATTTTTTCTTTAATTTTTTATTATATCTAAATAATTACCTAAACTACTACCTGCGAATAAAGTATATTAATTTTCGAAATTATAGCATAATTGGATGTGGATGCTATGATTAAAAATCAAGATGTTTATATAAAAGAAAAAACAAGTTTAGGAGAATATTTCTTTATCTCTACAGTTGCAATTTTTTTATTATATTGCTTATATACCATACAAAATATTTTCGGGTCTTTTTAATGATAATTATTCTTTAATTTTTTTTATCATAACATTGTTTACATATCAATCCATAAATACTATGATTATATAAATCACATTTTGGGAAAAATTTTCTACAATGATGGCATCTTCTTTTTCCAAAATCATTATTGTTCATAGACATAAAAATTTCATTCTTTTTTTAAAATATCATGGATTTCCAATATCAAGAATAATTGCGATTATTAAATATAAAATAATAAATGGGGCTAATAATAATGTTATTAAAAATCCAGGAAACCATGTTATTTTTGGTATTTTAATAAGATTTTGATAAATTTTTTCTTTAATTATATTTGCAATGTTATCAATAGAATTATCATTTAAACTCAGGTTTTTTTCAGCTTCTATTATTGGAATTGAAGATAGTATAATAATTAATGTTATTATTATTCCGAAAAATATTTTTCTATTCATATTCATCTAATTTAATATATGATTTTCCAATTATTTAAAATTTTATCAATCAGATTTAATTGATTTACTAATATCTCCCATAACTTTTTTAGCGAGATAATCTCTTATTTCTTCTGGTTTTGTTGATTCAATACCAAAATATTCTGGGAATAACTTTGTTGTTGTAAGTAATTCTGTTGATCCATGTTTTCTAGTATTAACTATTTTCATAGATACTAATTCATCAACATGATCATATATTTTTTGACCAGCCATCCTTCTTAAATTAGATTGTTTTACTGGCTGATGAAACGCTATTAATGATAATGTTTTTAAAATATCATCTTTTATTTCAGGTTTTGATACAATCATTGATTGATCAGTATAATTTTTTTTCAATTGCATTATGTATTTCTCGCCAGCTTTCACTATCTCCATAGATGTATCATTTTTGCGATTAATACTGTAATCATCCATTAATTCCTTTAATGTATCTTTAACAATTTTTATGGAAAAACCCGTAGATTCTCTAATATCTTTAATTCTAACAGGCTCGCTAGCTGAAAATAAAACCGATTCTACTCTTCTTTTCTCATTTTTTCCCATTATCCATCTCTTTTATGTATATCCCATGTTTTCAATAAATATTTTTCCATAAGGGAACTTTCTTTGATATACCTTAATTTTATTATCATAGGCTAAAAACAGTACTGATATTAGAGTTTTTATAAATTCATCTCGGTTTTTTGTATCACAAAGATCGATTATTGATACTGTTTTTTTATTCAAATTGTGAATTTTTTTCCAAATTGCTTCAACATCTTCTTCTGATTTTGCCTTCTCATACTTTTCCTTCATATCTTTTCTTGATTTTATCCTAAGTCTCTCCCGTTCCTCATGTCTCTGTTGCTCAAGAAATTGATATTCCTCGGATTCTGTTCTAGCTTGATTAAATGCTTCTAAAAGCTCAATTAATGTGACTTTTCTTTTCGAATCTCTTCTAACTGGTTCGTATAATGGTGGTTCTGGCATTTTCATAATTAAATTAGTATATGAATAATCCTGATCATTTTCAAGCCACATTTCAGTAGGTAAATTATTCCAATCAAAAATTTCCTCATTCTCCTGATTTTCTTCAACACTAACAACTAAGTTATCACTTTGAAGTTTCAATATTTTCCAAGCCATTAATATTATTCGACCAGCCGTTATTAAATCAATTTTCTCCTCTTTAGCCCTTTTTATATACATAGTCGAGAAATTCACTAAATCAATATCCCATGGATCTAAATGTTGCCTCATGACAAGTTCAAAAGCTATAGTAATAGATCTCTCAAAGGGATTTTCAATTGAGATATGTTCCCCTTCATTAGTTTTTTGCAGCATTTCAACATAATAATTAATTCTTGTTGCATCGTCGTTTTCATCTATAAGAGATTTATGAAATAGTAAATGATTAATTACATCATTATCGATTTTAAGCTGTTCCATGTTTCTAAACTCCTAAATTTAACTCTCCTTTAGGACCTACTGAAGATGGGTCGATATTTCCAATCATATCTGAAACACCTGTGTCTCTCATTGTAACACCATATACATGGTTTGCTTCTTTTAATGCAATTTTACGTAATGAGACCATAATAAATTGAGAATCTTGTGAGTTTAATTTAATTGTTCTCGATACTGTTTCTGCATTTACTCCATCAAGAAACATATCTACTTCATCAAGAACATAAAATGGACTTGGATCATAATTTTGTATTGCAAAAATAAAACCTAAAGATGCTATACTCTTCTCTCCACCTGAAAGAGCTGATAATAATAAAACTTTTTTTCCTCGTGGTTTTGCCTTAATTGTAAGACCATTTTCAAATATATTATCTGGATCCTCTAGTTTTAATTCTCCTTCTCCACCTTCAGAAAGTTGTGAATATATCTTTTTAAAGTTATTATTAATCTCTATAAAAACTTCGAAAAATCTTTCAGTTTTCTTATTTGTAATTTCTTTACAGAGTTTAACTAGATTTTTTTTCTGATCTTTTAAATGTTTTATATCTTCGTCTAATTTATTTTTCCTTTCTGTCTGATGCTCATATTCTTCAAGAGCCCGCATGTTTACCGGTTCTAATTCTCTCATTGATTCTTCGATTACTTTTATTGTATCTTTAAGTGATTCGACATTTGGTAATTTTTTATCCGTTATTTCAATATTATAAAGTTTTATTTCCTCTTCAATTTCCTTAATAGTACCTTCAAGAGTTGGTAATCGGTATTTCGCTCTTGAAATTAAATCATAATATGATTCAACCCGTGTATTTGTTTTGTCAAGTTCATTTTCAATTGATATGGTTTGTTTATAGAATTCATCTCTTTTAGTAGTATATTGTTTAATTTTACCTGTCATTTGGTTTTCAACATTCATTAAGGCTTTTATTTCATCCCTGTATTTTTCTCTTGATTGTTTCAACTGTTCTATTAATTGCTTATTCTTTTCAATTTGATTTACCTTAGATTTAATATTTGAAAGTATTTCATCTCTTCTATCATTTAGAATTTCGATTTTCTTTGATAAGGCATTTAGATTAGCAGATATATTCAATATTGTTTCATTAAGACTTGTTACTTCTTTTTCTAGATTCCTAGCTTTTATAGCTTGTTCCTTCTTTGTTCCAATTAGTAATATCTTACCTTTTTCTTCCTTTATTGAATCAATTTCCTCTAATCTATTTTTAATTTCTTGTATTTGATTGATTAAATCATGTTTTTTTGATTCATTATCTTCTTTTTCAATAAATTTCGATTCCAATTCTTTTTTTATTAAATCTAATTTATTTTGAAATTCCTTTCTACGAACGTCAATATCCTTAATTTGAATTTCCTTATCAACTTCTGTTCTAATTTCCCCTAATTGGTTTTCAAATTCAATAATTTCTTTTTTTATGATTATAATTTTTTCAGAAAGTAATTCATGGCTATTTAATGCATTTTGAAGCTCGTCGGTTATTTTCTCTAAATTAGTACGATCTAAATCTGTAAAACTAAGGGAAGTTTTTTGTATACTTCCACCAATCATAGCTCCACTGGATTCAATTAACGAGCCTTTTAAATCAACTAATCTAACCCCACCCATAAGTCGTCTAGCATCATCTAAGGAATTTATGACAACTGTATCTCCAAAAACATACCAAAATGCATCATAATATTTTTTATCAAATTTTATAAGATCGATTGCAAAACCATGTGAACTTTCATCTTTTATTGTCAATAGAGCTTTTCCCCGTGGTTTCCCTGAAACCATTTTATTAAGAGGAATAAAAGTAGCTCTTCCTAATTTTTCTTTTTGTAAATATTTTATTGCTTTTGCAGCCTTTTCATCTGTATCAACAACAATAGATTGCATTCTTGCTCCAGCTGCAGTTGCAACTGCTGTTCTATATTTATCATCAACATGAGCAAGTTCCGCGATTGTTCCATGTATTCCATCTAAATTTCCTTGTTTTCGTGCTTTTAATATTTCGCTAACCGCTCTATTATATTTGTTTTGAACACCTTGTAATGCATCAAATTCAGCTTGTAGTCTTGATTGCTCTCTCTGTAATTTTCTTATTAAATTATCTAACTCACTTAATTGTCGTGTATACTCAGATTCAGTTTTTTTCTTTTCAAAAAGATTCTTCTCAATATCTCTCTTTTTTGAATTTTTTTTCTGATAATCATTTTTAAATTCATTAGCTTGCCAATCAATATCTTTTAATTCAAATTCATAAGTTGATTTTGTTTCTTGAATTTCAGCTATTTGCAATTCAAGAGCTTCAATTTTATCTGTTAAACGATTTCGTTTAAGTTTAATTTCGTGAAGAACACTTGTTTTTTCATTATATTCCTCCCTCATTTTTGTTAATTCATGAGATAATTCCATTGATTTATCATCGTGACTTGCTATTGTATCTTTCAACTCACTCAGTTCTTTTTCTTCCTTTTCTAATTCAGTTTTATTTTCAATTAATTGATTGTTTAATTCTTCATTTTCAGTATTATACTCTCTAATTTCTTTTTCAATTCCTTCTAAAATTATTTTTTGCTCATTCTCATTATTTTGAATCTCAACGATTTCATCATTTGAATAATTTAATCTCTCTTCACTTTTAATTTCCTCACTTCTTAATGAATCAATCTTTACTTTAATTTCTCTTACTTCATCGCCACCTACTTCTCCAATCTTTTTTTCAATTTCTGCTAGTTCATCTTGTGACTGCAAATATTTATTTTTTAGTTCGATTACTTTATTATCAAGTCCCCCCTGTTCTTTTTCATATGATTCAATTTGCTTATATATTTCAGAAATTTGCGATTCAATTTCTATTTTCTTCTTAAATGCAATTTTTGCTTTTGTTTCATACAGTTGATCTTTTAATTCTTTGTATCTATATGCTTCGTCTCTATCATTTTTTAATTGTTTAATTTGATTGTTAATCTCCTTTAGGATTATTGAAATTCTATCTAGATTTAAATCTACGTCACCCTCTTCCTTTTCAGCCTTTTTAATATCA
Source organism: Thermoplasmatota archaeon (assembly GCA_022848765.1). Classification (GTDB taxonomy): domain Archaea; phylum Thermoplasmatota; class E2; order DHVEG-1; family DHVEG-1; genus JAJISJ01. The sequence continues at coordinate 855 of JAJISJ010000049.1, read as the reverse complement.
CTATCAAAATTACTAATACCTGCAATATCATCGATAATTCTTCTTCGATCTACACCGCCCATCTCAGTAAAATTAGTAACATCTCCCTGTTTAACGATATTGTATCCTTCACCCGAGATTCGAGCATATACTAATACATTTTGAAAATCAGAGAATGAACAAGAACGACCATTAATATAGAAATAGCTATAATAATTATCAGGATTATTCTTTAAAGGAGAACGTTTAATCATTCGAGTTAAAACTACCTCATTTTCATCAATGTTCATTTTTCTATTTTTATTATCAAAAGTTAGAGAAACTTTACAATATTTTGCTGGATTTTTATGTTTTTTCCCACCGTTAAATATGAGATCTGTTAATTTTCCTGCTCGCATAACTTTTGAACTTTTTGGACCTAAAACAAATAAAATAGCATCTGCAATATTACTCTTCCCTGATCCGTTTGGTCCAGTAATTGCAGTATAACCCGGAAAAAACGGAACTGACAGCTTTTTTCCAAAAGATTTAAAATTTTCCATTTGGACTTCTTTTAGGTACAGTTTATATCCCATCCCAAATTATTTTTTTTTAACAATAGTCATATTATATGTATCTATCGTTGCATCCCAATATTCCCAAATCAGATTTCTGTATATTAAATTTTTTGGTTTTATATTATAATAAAAAATTATAATTAAATCCTTTAACAATGATTTAATTTTATCTTTTTTAATTTCTTTTTTCAATATTTTATAAGAATTGTCAATAGAAATTAAAATTGAGTTTATAAAATTTAAAAAATCATTATCACATAAATTTCTATTTTTTAAGAGATTAAAGTTTGTTAATTCCTCACCAAAATAATCTGAAAAA
>JAJISJ010000048.1 GCA_022848765.1 Thermoplasmatota archaeon | reverse complement strand
TCAATTTTTGAGATATAATATTTCTAATTAAATAAGGGCCAAAAAAGGAAAATGTAATTCCATATTTATTCAATTTAATATCCTTAAGATAAATAATTTTACAAGTTTTATAATTAAATGATAAAATTTTTTGGTTATTTAAAAAAACATTTGCAAACCCATTATTTTTTTCTATTTGAAATTCATTATCTGATAAAATATCATCATTTTCATAACAATTAATTTTATTAAAAAAATTAGTTGAGGCATTCATTAATTCAATTGTTGCAAAAGTCTGTTCCATAGGTAATAGATTTAATTCATTTTGAAAATTTGGAAAAACTCCTTCACAAATTCCACCAGTTTCTGAGATCCAATTAGTCCCAGCATTATAGCTTTTTACTGCAATATTTTTCCAAAAAATATCTTTTGTAATATTATATAATCTAATATATTTTGAAACAATCCAAAAATTTTCATATGGTGATATTCTAGGAGTTATTGAATATGAAATGGGGTGAAAATTAAAGTTAAACGACTCGTTTTCTAAATTATTTAAATAAAACCAGGTTAGTGTATAATATGCATAATTTAGTGCATTTTCCAAATATTTTTTATCTCTTGTAAGTTCATATGCATCAAGAAAAGCATCTATTACAATGATTGCAGAGAAAGCTTCTGGTTCATTAATTCCAATGTCTCTTAATCCATTAAAGCAAATTGGATTTGAGGATATCAAATAATCAAGACCTTTTTTAGCAGCTTTTTTCATTTTGATATCCTTAAAAGTTTTATATCCTGAAATAAGAGCGCGAATGCATTCTGCAGTACCTCCGTGGGTTTCAAATAACTGTAATTTTTCAGGGCGATATCTTAAGATTCCTTTTTGATGAATAGCCATAGGCCATGCACCATTTTTTTTTTGAGTGGATATTATATATTGAATTGATTTTTTAACAACTTTTTCAATCTCTGTATCTTTTTGAATTTCTAAATATTTTAAAAGATTGTAAGCTATTGATGCTTGACCGCCAGGATAACCCGCGTAACCACAATCCATGTAAAAATAACCCTTTAAACCTAAACGGGTTAAATTAGTCATATTATACCATATGATTCCTTTACCTATTTTCGGTTTTTTAATCATTAGATTTTGATTAATGAAATGATTACGTAATTTTATGCTCCATTCTAAAAATTGGTTATCCTTAAATTTTTTATACCATTTATAAAAATAATTTAATCTTATTGCTTCATATGTCATTAGTGAATAACTTGAATTTACTAATGCAAAATTTGTTGTTTTTCTCCAAGGTAATTGCAAAAATGACCCAGTAATATTATCATAAGATCGCCATAAAGCTTTTCTAGCATTTTTAAAAATTTTAGTCGGATTATTTTTTATTTTTATAATTCCTATATTGTCATTAATTATGGTTTTTATCGGTTCCTTCCAATCTTTATTTATTATAGTTTCTATTGAAAAATTAAAGTAATCTCCTGATTTCAAATTCAATTCAATTTTTTTCTTTTTACCGAAACCTAGCCAAGCATTTTTCTTTTCCTTAATATGAAATTTTTTTAATAAATAAAATGTTACAATATAATTATCTTTATCTTCATCTAATGATATAAATGGATAAATTTTTTGTTTATTTATTTCAATAAACGGGTCAAATTTTATCGAAATACATTCATCTTCGAATTGGAGTGATAAAATGGGAAGTTTTACATAAATTAGTGATTTACATAAAATTCCATTTATAATTTTATCCATTATTTTTAATGTATAATATGATGTAAAAGGGTAAGGAAGTGATATATCATTTTTTAGGGAAAACTGGTTTTTGGAATAATACATGCCCCCAATATAGAAATATGAAATTGGTTTTTTTTTAATAAATATTTTTTTTAATATCATCGAGTCTTTTGGTTTTGTAATTGTATAAATGTTTTTATCAATGGAAAAACAACCATCTTCTTTTTCAATCATCATAATTATCAATATAATCGAAATTAAATTTCCTTAACAAGAATTTTTTCATAGATATTATAGAGCTTATCTGAAATTAATTTAACATCATATTTTTCTGAAAGAGAGTATGCATCCTTGCTTCTTTTTTTTCGAAATTCTTCATCTTTAAATTTATTAATTAAATCTGAAAATTCTTCAATATTTTTACCATAACTAATTTTATTTCCAAATAGTTCTTCAAAAACATCTAATTTTCTTGCAATAATTGGAATATTACAAGATCCTGCTTCAATAATTGTTAAGCCAAAAGTTTCAGCATAAGTTGGCGTAAATAGAACATCAGAACCAGAATATGCTCCAATAATGTCTTCTACAAAACCAACGAATTTAAGATTATCTAAGCCAGCATTTTTTTTATAAATTTTCTTTAGTTTTAAATAATCTGAAGAAGCATATTTATATGGAAATCCTCCGACCCATAAAAATTTTATATCTGGATTTTTTTGTGCAACTTTTATAAAATCATAAATACCTTTTCTTGGAGTAATCTGGGCAATATTTATTAATAATAATTCTTCATTTTTTATTCCATGATCTTTTCTAAATTTTTCCCCATTTTTTTCATTATAAATAAATTTTTTTTTATCAATTCCATTTTCAACAACAAATATCTCTTTTTTTATTCCAATATTTCTTAATTCTTTTACAGAAAAATCAGATACCGCAAAAACATAATCAAATTTATTATATATATATTTATATATCCAATTCCAAAATTTACATTCACCAGTTATTATATTTTTTCTATTTATTGAAGGGGTAGAATGTGCGCTAACAATTTTTATAGCATTTTTATTTTTTCTTAATTGACGTAACGCAAAAGGTCCAAATGTATGAGCATGAATAATATCAAAATCTATTTCTTTAGAATTTATCTTAATTTCAATGCCCTTATTTATTAAATAATCAACAAATTGTTTAGCTGCTGTAGAACATCCAATATACTTTAATAAACCACTTCCTTCAATAATAAAATTTACTTTCATTGCTTTAATCATCCATTGATTATGATTTATAAAATGATATCCATGTAGCTATAATTTATTTTATATAATTCAGCCCAATGCAATTCCATGCCATTATTTCCCATTGTTATATTCCTGTATATTAAATCATAAGGCTTTTTTGTAAATTTCTCATATGATTGATTAGACATATAATAATACTTACCAACATCAACATTAACTACTGAATTTTTCATTATATCATCAATTAAAACATAACTAACATTTAATTGCTTCAACTCTAATAAACAATCAAATGTATTATTTGAAAACCATGTATTATTTGTTTGTCCATATGTAATATTGAAACCTTCAGCCCATAGCAACATTTCCAATCGATGATCTGAGGCAACTACACTCTGATTAGAAATATTTCCATCCATCCATTGAAATACGTTAATACAAGGTGTAGTAACTCTTTCATCAATATGGTTTAACGAATTAATCGTAGGATACGCTGCAATCATTTTTGAAATACACATAATAGAAACAAATATTAGAATAATCGTCTTAGTATGATTATTTTTCAATAATGATTTAATAAATGGAGAAAAATTAGGTTTAATAAATATTGATGTTTTTTTGATAGATAACATATTATTTATTAAAATAGCTGCAGGCACACAAAGAGGGATAATCAAATATTCTAAATGACGATCAGGATACATATTTGAGGACATCAGTGAATAAAAAAATGAAAGAGATAATGCTAATATCCAACCCCGGAAAAATTTACCACTTGGTGTTTTATTAAGTTCAGAAAAACCGGTAAAAGATAAACTAATAAGAAATATCATAGGTACGGAGTATAAAATTGCAAGAGGGGTGATCTTTACATAAACTCCTGGAATATATCTATTTATTGCATAAAAAGATAGTAATAATAAGATAAATGAAAATATTAAAAATTTCTTAATATTAGATACTCCTTTAAAATATGTTAATTTTGGAAGTTTAATATTGTAAGATTTAATTATTTTAATTAATATAAATCCTCCAATTAACATTACATAAAATAACATAATGATAAGATATGGTGAAATAAACATTTTACTTTGAATAAAATTATAAAAAACGGGTTGTGCAATTAATGCCCAATAAGCAAAAGCAAATATTGAGATAAATACAACATATACTAGAAGGAATAAATCTTTTTTATTTTTTAAATCTTCGGATATAATTGAAAATAAAATTATACTTATACTGATAATATAAAAATATGTTGTAAAATGATGGGATAATATTAGTAGACTGGAAGTAATTAATAAGGGAATAAGATATTTTTTTTTAGTAGCAAATTTTATAAAAAAATAAATTGACAACATCATAAAGAAATGACCAATTGTAAGCGGAGCTGCATGGCTAGTTTGATAGACATGGAAAGTTGCTACAGAAAGAAGAGCAGCAGATAAAATGGCTATCCGTTTATTTTTTAATAATTCGAATACAATGAAATAAAAAATTGGAATTGTTAATCCACCAAAAATTGGAGCTATTTTGGGCATTATTTCCATTAAGCCAATTCCTGTTATCCAGTGAGAGATTCCACTTATTGCATATAAAACTGGAAAATATTGGTAGGAATTCCCCCAACCATTATATGGATTGAAAAATTCTTTACTATCAATAAAATTATTTGTTAGTCCATAATAAATCCCAAAATCAACTCCCCAAGCGGGATTAAGATAAGCAGGAATGGATCTAATAATAATTGCAATTGCTGTAATTAAAATTAACCAAAAAATCCAATTTTCTGAAATTAATTTTAATCTCGAAATAATCTTTTGCCTCATCCGCTCACCCTTATTAATTTAATGAAATAATATAATACTTATTTAAATAATCTATCAAAACGTGTTTTTAAACTCACCTGAATTTATAATATTCATAATATTATCAACGGTTTTTTCTACATTACATCTCCTTTTTATTCCAGAGGTGTTATTTGCTTTAATAATATCTTTTCTTAAATCAATATTTTTTTGATCAACTGAATAAAATGTTCCTTTTTGATTATGATATTTTGATAAATATTCCTGTTCAATCTGTCCAGGCGTAGGTGTCATCAAAGCTTTTGTACCTAAGACAGCTAAATCTAATAAAGTTGAGTAACCACTTCTTGAAATAACAAGTTTAGCCCTATTTAAAAAATCCTCTCTTTTATCTTTATTCATAAAAGAATATATTTTTATCGATTCTTTGTCAATTTCTTTTTTTTCATCTGATTTTCCTAACGTTATTACAATATTACCTTTTAAATATTTAATTTGTGTAAGTATTTTTTTTTCAAAAATCGTTCTTTGCGGCTCTGGACCAGATATTGATATTAGGTAATCAATATCTTTTTTTGTATTTTTTCTTTTAAAATCTGATAACACACCTACATAATTTAGTTTTTCACTATCAATCTTTTTTAAATTATGTGAAAGATCTCCTGACAAATCATCTTCTTTATAATCTGGTACAATTACACCTTTAAATCTCTTAAAAAAAAACTTATTATATATCTCACTTCCTGTTTCTAAGAATTTAATACGAAGAGGATTCATTATTCTCATCTGATGAGAAATAAAAAATGATGGTATTTTTTTATTATAAATATCATATCTACCATCAGATATTATTATATCATAATGATTATTTTTAACAATTTTTGTAAGTTTTTGCAATCCTGATTCCATTTTTTTTATAAATAATGGCCAATAAATAATGCTTTTTGCAATAAATTGTCTAGAATTTTCAGATATTAACATTGGATAATCTGGAATATCTATATATTCAACTTTTTCTTCTAATTCTTTTTTCAACAATTCTAATGATCTTCCATAAGAAATGATAGTTATATCATTGTTTTCTTCAATTAATTTTCTAATAACAGGTAATGACCTTGTTGAATGTCCAAGTCCCCATGAGCAAATTCCATATATAACCCTCATTTCAATTTTTGGTATTCAACTTTACATTAAATATCTATCTGGAAAAATCAATTATTTATATATATTAACATATTATCCTATGATAATCTATGAATTTCAAAGATAAATTATCTAATATTGTGAATATGAATAACAGCATATTATGTGTTGGTCTTGATGTTGATAAAGATAAAATACCAAAATTTCTTTTTGACACAAACACCTCTCCTTATATTAATTTTAATAAGGCAATAATAGACTCTACAAAAGATGTTGTTTGTGCATATAAATTGAATATGGCATTTTATGAGTCTATTGGTACAAATGGTCATGAAATACTTAAAAAAACATTAGAATATATTCCAAAAAATATCATAATTATCCTTGATGGAAAAAGGAATGATATTGGAAATAGTGCTCGTATGTATGCAAAATCAATATTTGAGATATTGAAGGCTGATTCAGCTACAGTGAACCCGTATCTTGGAATTGATGGTATTACTCCTTTTTTAAAATATAAGAATAAATGTAGTTTTATTTTATGTAGAACTTCTAATCCTTCAGCTATTGATCTACAAGATCAAATTGTATCAAATTTCCCACTTTATCAAAAAGTCGCTATGAAAATTAGAGAATGGAATTATAATGATAACTGTGGAGCTGTTATAGGAGCAACCTATCCTAATGAATTGAAGATAATTAGAAAAATATTAGGTGATGATATTCCATTTTTAATACCAGGTATTGGAAAACAAGGGGGGGATATTGAAAAAACGATAAAAAATGGGGGAAATACTAAGGGGGAAATGATAATATTAAATTCATCGAGAGGTATTATCTACGCTGGAAATGATGATAAATTCGCAGAACGTTCAAGAGAAGTAGCAATAAAGACGAGAGATTCAATAAATAGATTTAGATGAAATTAATTTTTGTACCGAAATTTCTATTAATATTGATTTTATTAGACACTATGCCTTGATTCGAAGATCTCTATGAAATAATGATTAGAGAGGCAAATTCAAGGCAAAAAATTGATACCAATTTAAAGTCCCTCTTTGATCGATCAGACGAAAAGTCAAGAAATGAAAAAGAGGATAACCGTGGTATCAAAAATATGTCGTGATATTTGTTACCTTTATATTCCACTGCTGCCAAAAGGTATATAATTGTAACTTCACCCAGCATCTACTTATAATTGTAGTTGTTGGGTGACAGCGACAATTCCCCAATTTAATTAATAAAATTGTAGAATATTATGAATTTTTTTTGAAATTATAGATTATCTTCTAAAATTTATGAAAATAAATATATCTATTTTATATTATTTCATTGGAAAATCATAATAATAGATAATTTTTGTATAATAAGCTATATAAGTAATAATCAACCTATAACTTATATAATAAATTATAATAATAAATTTAATAAGGAGGTATTGAAATGAAAAATAAAATAATATCAATTCTATTTTGTTTATTAATAATAACAATAATTCCTATCAGCAAAGGAGTATCAATTGATTTTGAACCAAAATTTGAAATCGAGGAAAGTCCAACAGCAATTTTTGGAGTTGCATTTATTGCAGGATTTCTTTTAAATCCCACAGAGTCATTTACAGGTAGGATTAATGCAAATGCGATAGCTCTATTTTACTATGATCGTGGTATTATTAAAGATGATGCAGGTTTTTTAACAGGATTAAAAAAAGTGAGTTTTAAAGAAACATCTTTACTATCAATTAATGAACAAGATAATTATGGTTTAGCAAGAGTTTTTGGTTTGTGCTCAAACTTTAGAATAGGAATTTAGAATAAATATTTCATATGAATTGATATTTAATATTATAATAATTCCATTAAAAATATAATTATAACTTTTTATACTTTGAAAATTAAAATGTTATTGGAAATTCCCCTGGAAAATTATCTAATATAGTTGGATGTTGCAATCCAAATAAATCAATTTTGTGTTGAGCATAATTAAATGATTCCTCAGCAGAATTTATTCCATTATTATTTCCAAGATTATCAGCAATTCCATTAAAACCATCTATCAGATGAAAAGAAAAATATGAGCCATATGAAACCGTACTTTCTTCACTTGACATTAATATAATCCTATTTTGTTTAAACAATTCATAAGCAAAATCTTCATTGAAAGATTCAATATTTTTATTATCTAACGATTTACTTATAAGGTTATCATTAAATCCACCG
>JAJISJ010000047.1:230-8795 GCA_022848765.1 Thermoplasmatota archaeon | reverse complement strand
TATTTTTAGAACAGAACCACAATCAATGAGTTTTGCCAAGTTTGTGTCTGAATCTACTAATAGGAGAGCCTAGTTAAAAATTAGCGGGGGCTTTCAACCTATACACCGTATTCCCTCCGTCGGCTTTAATTAAATATAATACTTTCAGTTTCCCTTATTATTTATTTAATAATTATTTTTACCATAAACAATAATTATGAGCATCAGAGAAAATTGTATTAAATGTGGTCGTGTAAAACCAGAGGAAGAAGGAACTCATTTCTGCAATGATTGTAAAAACAAGATCATAAATTATAGTTGGAATTATCATGAAAAACTGCAAAATAATTATTAATAAACATTATGAGTTAGGTTTAAATATAATGAAAAAATAATTAAAAATAAAGAAAAATACTTGTTTTGATATTAGGGCTTTAATAGATATATTAATATTTAATTTAACCTTTGAGTATTATGCCCGGCTGGGGCGTAAATAATTTTTTTTAATGATTTGACTATTTAACACAATAGTTATAAATAGCATCATGTAAATAATATTATTTTGTATAGAGGATGGTGGAGATGAGAAATTTAATTCTCATAATACTAACAGGTTTAATTTATATTTCTTTCATGAATTTTATATTTACTGATACTACATGTATCGCCCAAAATAATATTATTTATGTAGATGACTCCGGTGGATCTGATTTCCTTAATATTCAAGATGCTATTGACTCCGCCAATTCAAGTGACACCATTTATGTTTACTCAGGAAATTATTATGAAAACATAATAGTAAACAAATCAATCAATCTAAAGGGAGCTGGCTTTGGTTATACTTATATATATGGAGATAGTAGCGACCATACAATAAAAATTTTTTCTGATGAAGTAGAAATATCAGGATTCAACATTCAAAATAAACGTGTCAGTTTCTCCAGTCTATTCTTAACATCTATATCTGATTGCATTATTAGAAATAATATAATAAGTAAATCAGGAAATGGAATTTATTTAATAAATTCAAAAGAAAATATTATTGATAATAATTTAATTGAAAAAAATAATATAGGCATATATCTTTCAAATTCAGATATAAATTATATTAAAAGCAATGTAATTAAAAACAATAATGCAAATGGTATCTTAATTAATTCTGAATCAAATAACAATATTATATATATAAATCACTTTTCAAATAACATAGTAAATAATGCTAGAGATTTAAGCTCAAATACTTGGAATCGTAATGCATTTGGAAATTTCTGGGATGATTATAATGATTATGATAATAATAAAGATGGAATAGGAGATAATCCATACATTATTGATAGTAATAGTAAAGATTATTATCCTTTAGGATATTTTTTAAGTTCAAATAACAATAATAATGATGAAATAGACCCTCAAAATAATTTTACTTCAGATATGCTCGATGATTTAATGAATGAAAGTAATATTATTCCAATAGCAAAAATTTTAAAAATTAAACCAGATAATTTAGATTTTGGAGATTCAGTTACATTTGAGGGATTGGGAAAGGATGCCGATGGTTTTATTTCAGAATATTTATGGAGATCAAATATTGATGGAATTTTAAGTAGAGAATCATTATTTAAAACAACAACTTTATCTGTTGGTAAACATAATATTTATTTTAAAGTCAAAGATAACTATGGTGATTGGTCAAATGAGGTTAAATCAACTTTAAATATAAATAGTGTAGCAAAACCAATTAATAATATACCTATCGTAATTACAGATGGGCCATATCATTCTCTTATTAATGAATATATTCAATTTGATGGTTCAAAGTCATATGATCCTGATGGTGATGAAATAACTTCGTATATCTGGGATTTTGATGATGGATTAACTGAAAATGGTGAAAATGTAATTCATAGCTATAATGATACCGGGAATTATTCTATAAAATTAACAATTACCGATATTAATGGAGCTAGTTCATATCAAACAACCTATGCAATAATTAATGAAAATACAAATAATTATATCAATGATAATGAAAATAATGAATCCTTTCCATATACATATATTATTTTGTTAATATTTATATTATTATTTCTTATTTTTATAATAAAAATAAAAATTTTAAATAAAGATTAATTAAATTCATAATTCCTCTTTCAATTATTTTTATAGAAAATGTTATATATTAAGAATGTACAAATTATATATGATGCTTAAAATAAAAATGAGAGGACGGGGAAATAAAGAAATTTTTGTTGATATTATAACCCTTGATATCATGTCAAAAGCAATTTCTAATAGAATTGGAATAAATAGAGAGAAATCACGCCGAATCGCTGAATTTATTTTAGACCTATTTGGATATGATAACCGAATTATCGATAATATATTACAACCTGAAGATAGGCAATTACTTTATATGCTAGAAGCTGAAGGACTTTTATCAACAGGTAGAGAAGAAGTAAGGCTATATGACGGAAGAGAATGGTTAACACATTATTGGCAACTTAAAAACCAATATATCTTAGAATATGCTATTAATGGAAATAATAAAAAAAATTGTTTATACTCAAATAATATGAGAAATAAAATTAATATAAAAAAAAATATATATTCAACCCTATCAGATGATGTATGGAATATGAGAAAAATATTAAAAAATTCTCAGATATAATCCATTACTCAATATTAAAAAAAAATTATTGATTTTTTTAAAAAAACCAATTTTTATTTAGATGTATTCTGATAATAATGGAAATAATTCATATAAATTTTTTAGAATAAAAAATTGTGATAACTTGATTGATTTTGAACATCTAAAAGATACATATGAATTTCCAAAATTACCTGCTTTATCATAAGCTCTTACTTCAATATCATATTGTTGCCATTTTTCTGAATCGAAACTCCACGAATAAGAACTTTGTTCTTGGAATTCTGCAACTCTTCCACCATTTAACAAAATTTCAACTTTTTCAATACCCGATCCTGAATTTGATTCATAGGCAGTTGCTACAACTTCAGTATGACCCGGTTGGATTATTCCCCATTCAGGTTTTTCAATAGTGACTGTAGGTTTAGTTTTATCAATCTTAATATTACCAATGATATTATGAGGATTTTCCTCATTTTCTGCAGCATCAACCGACCAAAACTCTATATTATTGTCTGGTTTTTCAGTGGAAATTCTTGGTCTATTATTTTGATCATAAATTTTCTGGCTTCCCTCATTTATCTTGTAATATGTGATTATATCCTCAGGAGAAGATACATCATCATGGGCTTCAAAAATAAATTCAACGGAAACAGTATACCAATCATCATTGCCATCAGGGATTGAAGGAATAACCTCATAATTTGACGAAGGAGGATCATAATCAGAACCAACATAGCTAACACCCCAAAGATCTATATGTGGAGTATCTTCAGGAATCGATCTTGTAAACGTTGCCTTAAGTCGAATTTTATCTTGAGATATACTTGAAATATCCCTCCCAGGATTTATATCATTCATCAAAACTTGTATTCCTTGTTCATTTAAAATATCAAATTTAATAGTTCCAATTGGCGTTTCATAATTTGCATAAAATTCTTCCCATTCACTAAAACCTTCCGGAGCAATAACTTTTGAAATTATAACAGCTTCAGTAATCATCAGATTTTCATTACCAAAATTATATGATACATCAAGCGAACCAGTCGTATGATAAATATGCCAAACACTCCCAAAAGCATCAGCATATTCACTTGCTTGATCACGTTCATCCTCCCAAACAGCCATAATTTTACCATTAGCTACTGCAAGATTATTCCAATCAACATTTTGAGAAGACCCATCGGATAACATATGTACATCGGTTTGAAATTCTCCATTTGATGATATTAATTTCCCCCATAAATCACTAGCTCCATCATATGAAATGAAAAACATTGTATCAAGATAAGGAACAACATCTGTTCTAATATATTGATATCCTGATTGTACTATAAAGGTATCATAAATAGTATTTCCATATTTATCTAAAATTTTCCCCCAAATATTACCCCTATACTGACCACTAGATAAATCTGCATCATTCCAAACAATACAGTAACGTTCTGTTTGATCACAATAGTTTACAGATGGGAAAATATGATCCTGAGAACTAGTACTCATTGCTATATCAATAGTTGACCCTACTTTATTTCCATTTGAATCAAACCGTTGTGCCTTCAAATCAAATGGACCAAATTCTGGGTTAAGACCATCTTCATATACAACCATAAAATTCCCATTATTATCTGAACATACCCAAGGTTCATCCTGACAGTTTGCACCAGCAGCAACTTGAAAATCACTAGTAACGGGAATGCCATTCGAGTTATAAATTCTACCATATACATCATAATTATTAGTTGAATCACGAGCGTCCTCCCAAACTATGAAAAATCTATTACTATAACTATCATAGGTAACACAAGGATCCGCCTGCAGACTTTGAGCATCACATATTATAAATCTATTTGTCACTACACCATTTGATGTAACAAAAGCTGCTTTGATATCAACTTCAAAGCGATCAAGAATCGTTGCAGGATTCTCCTCCCATACAACTAAAAACTCACTATTTAAATTTCCAAATGCAATTGTAGGATTTTGTGCATGATAATCCATTGAATCTGCGGTAGAAATTGCAATATCGGCATCACCATTAGGTTCAGGATCACCACCATCTTCATTATAGGTTCTACCATGGATACAACTAAAAATTGATCTCTCCATATTACTTGGTAAATCCTCCGGACCTAATCTCTCCTCCCATGCAACAAGGAATCTATTATAACCAAAATCAACCTCTGAATCCCAGGCGCCTTCTAAATAGTTTTTATATGATATCATAACATCTGGATTAGTCCTGTCATCCCATATAAAAATCATATCAAAATCACTTTCATCTAGTGCATCATGATTACCATAAAACATGAAAATATTAGTATGACCAGGTGGTATTTCATTTAATCTTACTAAAGCATTTGTTTGCTCACCTAGTATTGTTTCACCAATCCAATAATATAGGCTATTTCCCTCAAAATCTGTAAATCGTAAATCTTCAAAATCATTTTGCATATCAGAATCATAATTTATAACCAAATCAATAACATAATCATTAAAGATCTGACTTCCGCTATTATAAATATCAATAATCTTCATCCTTGTAAAATCAGCATTATACCATGCTTCATAAGTATCCACCATATAAACAATACCCTGATCTTTATCTAATTCATAATTATATGATATTAGAGAATCAATTTTACTTTCATCTAGAAAATCATCTTCCCAATTAAAAGAAGATCCTGTTTTTATAAAAATTGAATTTTTATTTATATTAAATTTTTGATAAAAATTATCATTAGCTTTTATAATAGATGGAGTTGTATATGAAAAAATAAATAATGATATAATCATCATTGCAAAAAATATTTTAATTTTTTTCATTTTTATTTCACCTCATACCATTGATATTGCCATAACAACCATACATCCCAATTTCCAGGAATAGGATCATCCCCAAGAATCCAAATACGTGGAATAATTCCATTTTCAGTATCCCACTGAATCGTTCTGATTACGTTTATATTAGAACCTGTTATTTTGAAACCATATTTAAATTCATCAAGATTTTGATCATAATTATATCCAATTTCAATGTAAACATCTTCGATTATATCATTAGTAAAAATTGTAAAATATCCTGTTTCACCCCATTCCCAATCAAATTTTAAAATACAATTCGGATTCATAATAATACTGCAAAAAAGAAAAACTTCATTTGAATTTTTATCTAAAAAATTTAACTCAATTTCTGGAGATAATTCTATTCCATCAGTCTGAATATTAATATAACCGATTTTACCTCGCTCCCATTCAACTTCAAGAATTGTGCCAGGATAAATACCTATTTTTCCATCTAATTTAATATCACCAAGATCAATTAGATTTAAATCAATTGATATCTCCTTATTTATCTCAAAAACAAATAATCCCTGCACCCCTACAATCCATGATGTAGCCAAATTAAATCCAATACCTTGGTAATCAATGGATATTTCTAAATCTATCAATTCAGTTATTCTTCCAGACCATTGAAGATTATTTATTTCAGATGAAATGTAATCAAAAGATAAAAATAAATCATCTGTAGCTATTGCATCAACTGCAATATAAAGAACTTGTTGGTTTTGATCTAAATCATTAACTGTTAAACTAAGTCCCAGTAAGGGATCATTATTTGTATCAAATCCCAATGATACATGATCACTGTTTGAATCAGGTAGATTAAATGATGCAGCTCCGTAGCCATTATTTATGTAAATGGTTCCAATAATTTCCCATTTATCAAAAATCAATGGAATATTTATTATAGTTTTTTGACCTAAATATTTTGAAGCTTGAATCGATCCTTGCAAGTTAGGTACATCTATAAAACCATCAACTCGTAATTTTTGTGGAAAATTATTAATTTCAATAAATGGTTTTTCACTATCAGCTAATGATAACGCCATACTTCCTAAATCACTACTCATATCAAGGTCAATAAAACCAGAACCGCTTAAGGACAATAAAAATAATTTTAATCCCCATTCAGCTTTAATTATCTCTGGTAGTTCTTGAAGCTCCAGGTTTATAAGATTGCCTTCTTCAATAGATTCCATTATATATTTCACAGAATATTTTTTTTCGCTTTCATATTTAAAGGATCTTTCACCCAGTATCGTCAAATCAAAGGACATATATTCGGGTAATGGATCGATAATAAAACTCTGAATTATATTTGATAAGGATCCTCCTTGTGCTTTAAAAGAAATTTTTGTTGATACTCCTCCACTATTTCCAAAATCATATCTTATCTTGCCATTTCCAGGAATATTTGTAATCTGAAGTTCTACAGCAGGTTCGAAATCAACTGAAAATGTTCTATAAAAATTTTCTACTCCTGTTTCATCAATAGTAAGATAACTATTGAAATAAGATAATTTATATTCACGTCCTAAATCATACGGTAAAATTTTCAATCGAAAAACTCGAGGCTCTAAGATACTATTTCTTCCAAAGAAAAAACGTGTTTCTACTCTATTTGGACCTTCATTATTTCCAGGTGATGAATATCCTATTCTTATATGAAAATATGATTCTGATAAAATAGGCGTTTGTTTTGAATATAGCTCAATCTTACTTTTAATAAAATTTAAACAATTATTATTATTATATCTTATAAATGGAAAATTAAAAAAATTATTTGATTTTATTTTTGATTTCAATAAAGAAAATGGAAATCTAATTTCTAATGAAACTTCAAAATCTTTATAAGTATTACATGAAGTTTCAAAAGTAAATTGTGTTTGTACAACATCAACAAAAATTTCTTCCTCTTCCAAAAATATCTTTGTTCTTACAAATTGCAACCCAGCTGAAGAATCGTTTATTTCTTCTAACGATAATTTATAGTATTTCCAGCCCCCTCCATCAATCATTAATTTGAATGTTACTAAATCTATATCGAGTTTTATTTCATCTGAAAGTCCATTAAAAATTGTATATATCCAAATTCCATATTCATTATCTATATTAATTTTATTTTCCATATTATTATATATTATTTTATCCTCAAATAAACCAATTTCTGAATTTTTTATAATATTTTCATGAATGTAACTCTCTTTTTTATTTACATTCATAGCTAAAGTTGGATAATTAATTAGTAGTATGTTAACAATTATCAATAATAATATACAATTTATTAAGAATTTTTTCATATTACTATCCACCTCTATTTCTATTTTTCAATATATTATATTTGATTTTTATTATTTATATTATTTATCATTTTCTAAGTGATGTTTAATAATATTAATTTTTGATAATCTAATACAATATTTTATTTTAAAAAAAAAATGAAATGTAAGATGGTTTGACAGCGTACCGTGAACGATTGGATTTCAAGCAGAAAAGTTTACCGCAGAAAAGTTCCGAAGAACTAAACCGAGGCTCTTCTCCTAGTCCAAAGGTTCAAGCCCCCTCAGGGGGGTAATCTTCCCATGGGCTCTCGCACCATAGTAACGAGAATTACGCAGGTAAGCTTAACTGCCGGGTTCGGAATGAGACCGGGTGTTTCCTTACCGCTTTGACCGTCAAACCATCATTAAAATCATTTAATTACATATGCAACCTGTTTAACGATTGAGTCAGAAAATGAACGTTTAGTAACTACAGGCTAAACATGTCGCCGAAGCTTCATGCTTACACCTTAGCCCTATCAAACGAATGTTTTATTCGAGTTCTATGATGCCTCGTCTTGAGGTAAGTTTCATGCTTAGATGCTTTCAGCATTTATCTCTTACAGCGTGGCTGCCCAGCATTGCCCTGTCGGACAACTGGTAAACTAGTGGCTGCAGACCCCTGTTCCTCTCGTACTAAAGGGTCTTTCCCCTCAGGCATCAACGCTTCTAGAAGATAGCAACAAACCTGTCTCACGACGGTCTAAACCCATCTCACGATCCGCTTTAATGGGCGAACAACCCCACCCTTGGCAGCTGCTGCACCACCAGGAT
>JAJISJ010000047.1:0-220 GCA_022848765.1 Thermoplasmatota archaeon | reverse complement strand
TACTGAAGACAACTCAGTTATCCCCGGGGTAACTTTTCTGTTATCAATCACCCCCATAAACGAGGTTGATTGGTTCGCTAGGCCCTGCTTTCGCAACGCGGATTGTTATTGGTCCAATCCGTGTAAAGCCACCTTTTACCCTTGCATTCTACAGGAGAGTTCTGAACTCCTTGAGGTGACCTTTGGGCACGCTTGATATCTTTTCGAGCGTGTGGCGCCC
>JAJISJ010000046.1 GCA_022848765.1 Thermoplasmatota archaeon | reverse complement strand
AATTTTTTGAAATATTGAATTTTTTAATTAAAGGAATACCAAGTATTTCAGTAAAAAATAAATTTGCATCTTTCTCTGAATTAGAACTTAACGCGATATGATTTAATATTACATTTTGACTCATTTTAGATATGAATTTTAAAAAATAAATTTAAATAATATTTAATTTTTTACCTAGTTTTTCAAATAGTTTTAATGCCTCATCTAAATCATCTTTTTTTAATCCTGCATTCATCATAGTTCTAATTCTAGCTTTGTCACGAGGAACCATTGGAAAAATAATTGGTAATGCAAAAACTCCCCCTTTAAATAATGTATCTGACAGTTCCTTTGCTACACTTGATTCTCCAACCATTACTGGAGTTATCGGAGTTTCACTTTCACCTGTGTCAAAACCCATGTTATTTAATTCCTTCTTAAAATATTTAGTATTTTGCCATAAATTATTCACGTGTTCAGGTTCTGTTTCAAGAACATCTATTGCAGCATATTGTGCTCCAGCAACTGCGGGTGGATGAGAGCCACTTAACAACCAAGTTCTCGATTTATTATATGCAAAGTTCACAAGATCTTGACTACCCGCAATAAGACCTCCAACAACGCCAAATGCTTTGCTAAATGTGCCCATTTCTACATCAATTTTACCTTCTAAACCATAATGTGCACCAATGCCTCTACCATCTGGCCCAATTACACCTTCACCATGTGCATCATCAACATAAGTCATTGCTCCAAATTCTTTTGATAACTCCACAATTTTATCCATTGGTGCAATATCTCCATCCATACTGAAAACCCCATCTGTTATCACTAGGATTCTATCATACTTTTTATCAGCGTCAATCAGTACCTTCTCTAATTCCCCCATATCCTTATGTTTATAAACAGCCCTATCTGCTTTAGTTAGTCTTACTCCATCAATAATACTACCATGATTTAATTCATCACTAATTATAATATCCCCCTTTCCTACAAGTTGGGGAATTAAGCCTGCATTTGCAGCAAATCCGGTTTGATATATTAATGTAGATTCAGTACCTTTAAATTTTGCTAGTTTTCTTTCAACTTCCATATGAAGTTCCATTGTACCCGCGATAGCTCTAACTGATCCCGATCCAGCCCCATATTTTCTTGCTGCCTCAATTGCCCCTTTTATTAGTTTAGGATGATTACTTAGATTTAAGTAATTGTTGGAGCAAAGCATAATTACCTCTTTTCCGTCAACAATTGAATGTGGAGTTGAACCGGATTGAAGTATCCTTAGCTTCCAATCAAAATCTTTCTTTACGAGTTCTTCATATTCATTTTTTAAAAATGCATTCGAATTTCTTTTCATGTATCGATTTGCCTCCAGAATTGTACTCTTGTGATTTATATTAATTTTTTTTGGAAACATATCAAAATATTAAAAGTTGTTGGTTTACATTATTTATATGTAATAAATTTTTTTTTTATCCAACCTTAACTACTCTGCTAAGTCTATAACCGATTACTACCATAATAAATTCTTCTTTTTTGAAAGTATCATCCAGATTTTTATCTCCAGTATCCACTCTAATAATTGGAGTAGAAATTAACTTAGATGGTGTTGAAATTACAATAATATTATCTATCCCAATTTTTTTAATTATTTTAGGGCTTAATTGAAGATTTCCCCTACCTAAAATAAAACCTTGAGCCCCTATAGGGCTTAGAACAAGTTTTACTCTTTCATATTCTTTAAGTAGATCAAGAATTTTTTTCTCATTAAGGTCTTTTCCAACTAATTCTTTATTGTAAATTGCATCAATTCCTAGAATTGAATTATGATGACCAAGATTTCTTGATATATAATCAATTGTACCTCCAGGGCCAAATAGGAATAAATAATCATTATATTTTTCTATTTCATCTTCAATATGTTCGGAAAGCTCGTTTTTTATATCCTCATCAGATACGGATTCATAAACTGTTTTTCCTACTTGAACGAAAGTTGGTTCAACAATGCCTTTTGCAGTTCCAAAAAATCTAATTTTCCATTCACCTTTTCTATAAAGGGTTTCATCAACATCAAGTATTTCTACTTCACCAACTACAAGCCGATGATTAACAAATTCATGCAATATTTTAGCTGTGGCATCAGTATTAACACCAAAGACTCCTGAATGCATTTTAACACCTGAAGGAATGCCAAGTATTGGTATTTTATTGCCAATTATTTTATAGATATCTCTAGCGGTTCCATCACCCCCACAAAAAAGGATTAAATCAACTTTATTTTCCATCAATATTTTACATGCTTTCTTAGTATCCTGTGAATTTGTATTTTCCTTTTTAAAAATATATACAATTTCAATGTTTTTTATACCTGTTTTTTTTAATTCATTTTCACCCATTTCTTTTGAACAAGTTAACCATTTTATTTTATCATTTTTTGAATAATTAGATATGTAATGATTTAGCATTGATTTTGCTTTAATTGGAGATATTTTTTTTGCCCCTAATTGTAAAGCTTTTTCAAATACTCCATCTGTTCCTTTTAGACCTACTCTTCCACCCATACCTGAAATAGGATTAACAATGAAACCAATTTTTGTATACATTATTATTGCTAAACCTAAAATAGAATATTGATATTTAAATAATGTATATTTTAAACAATAAAAAATTAGCTGACATTTAATGTCAGCTTAAAACAAAGAGATTTATTTATTTCTTTTTTAAATATGGTAATCCTGTTCTTTTATTTACACCAACAGTCATATTATCTGGTTTGTCGCATTTTGTCCCACTTTTTGGTGTTCTTTTACTGAAGAAATATATTGTTTGAATTCTTCCTCCCTTAAGGTTTACATCTCTTGTATATAGTGACCATCCTTCATATTCAAATACCATTCTATCTTCACCTCTTATATTGAAATGTTTAAACTCCCATTTAAGTTTTTCCTTATTTATTAATCTTTAATCTGTAATTCCTTTCTCGCTTACAGTGAAAACCGCTTCTCCTTCCGGAAGATGAGGAGAATCTATTAATCTTGCTATCCTTTTTGGTCCTTTACTTTTTCTTAGGTATAACCTAAAAGTTGCTGTATGACCTACTATATGACCACCTATAGGTCTTGTAGGGTCTCCAAAAAATGCATCAGGTTTTGATGAAACTTGATTAGTCACACAAACAACACCATTATTTAAATCACCCCATCTTAGAAGATCATGCATATGTTTATTGAGTTTTTGTTGTCTGTCAGCTAAAGCTCCTCTACCTATATATTCTGCACGAAAATGGGCAGTTAACGAATCAACAACAAGTAATCCCCCTGGTATTTCCTTTGATAATTCTTTTACCTTTTCTACCAAAAGCATCTGATGACTTGAATTATAAGCTCTTGCAACATGAATATTTTGTAGAACATTATCTGGATCTAAATCTAATGCCTCAGCCATTTGTTGAATACGTTCAGGTCTAAAAGTATTTTCAGTATCAATAAAAAATGCTTGTTTATTTAAACCACCTAGATCTGTTGGAAGTTGAACAGCAACACACAATTGATGCGCAATTTGCGTTTTCGCAGAGCCAAATTCTCCAAAAAGTTCAATAATAGATTGTGTTTCAAAACCACCACCTAATAATTCATCAAATGATTTAGATCCTGATGTGATTCTTCCTATTTTTGCTCTCTTCTCTAATAGAGTTATACCTGTTTCGAATTTACCTACATCAGCTTGTTTTCTAGCTCCTTGAATTATTTTTGCCCCTGAAGATTCGCCAACCTCTGCTGCATCAGATAACTCTTTTGGAGATGCAACTGCTATGCTCAGTATGTCAGTATAGCCCGCGTCTTTCAGTTTTTCTGCTGTAGCTGGACCTACACCAGGTAATTTATCAATCTGATCATTATCGTTTTTCCCCATAAAAACTACCTTTCTTTATGTAATTAACAATATGTTTATAAAACTGTGGTAGACCTTATTTAAACTATTTTTTTTAAGATCATTCTAATTTTTTTGTTTTTTACTGTTTTATAATATTTTCAAGAAAATATTTTTGCTGATAATTAACAATTATTTCTGCAACTAATCTATAAGTATTATCTTCTTCATGTTCATTATAGTTATAAGATAATTTTTTTGTAATATTTTCATTGGGCATTAAAGGTTGAATATCAATTAGCTCCTGATGAATAATTTTATTATTTAGATAAATATTAATTTTTAATATTGCATTGTTACTTTTTAAATCACCTATATTTATTATTTTATAATCACTAAATATTTTATGATAATAATTTCCACCACCAACATAAGTTAAAACACCATTCTCAATATTTTCAACATAAAATTTATATTCTTCATTTTTAATTGAGGTACACCCTATTGTAATTAAAATGAAAATCATAAGTATAATAATTGTGATTTTATTCATTTTGATTATATTTCTAATACTTATATCTTAATAATGTTTTTTATATATAGTTCTAATAAAATTTTATTGTTCTAGTGTAGCATGCCGTTTGCGCATCATGTCTTCAGTTTCATTTTTGCCATCTAATAAATCAGCGATTATGGCATCTAGTAATATCCATACACTTGCTTCAAAAAGAGTTCCTAAAGGAGCATATTGTTTTCTTTCTATATCTCTATAATCAACTGAAATAAATAATGTAACATCTGCAAATTTTGCAATTTCTGATTTTTTCTTTGCAGTAATTGATATAACATTTGCCCCTAGATTATGTGAAATTTCTGCAGTCATAACAGCTGGAATTGTTTCACCTGATCCAGATACTATTATTACAAGATCATCTTTTTGAACAGGTTGTGTAATGGTTTCACCTATTACAAAGGTTTGAAAACCAAGATGTACAAGTCTAATAGCAAAAGCTTTTGCTACGAGTCCTGATCTTCCAGCCCCATAAACAAATATATGATTGGAATTAAAGAATAACTTCTTAATTTTGATGATATCTTTTTGTGATACTTTTTCTAATATTTCATTTACTTTTGATTGTATGTAATTTAATGATTTTTTAAAAATCATATTTTTTGGCATTTCATCTCCAAATATTTGTGATAATCAATTTTTCCACTTTTTTTTCTCAATATCTCTATAATCTGCTTCTTCCCTACCTGTTCTTTTCATTATTGCTTTTTCTACTTGCAATCTTATATAGACTGCATCATGTTCTAAAAGTGGTGATTCTGAGATTAAAGTTACATTGTAATCGTTATCAAGAATTACTTCGATAAGTGGGGCTAGAGGCATGTCTCCCTTTTTTATTGGTAAATGATATTGTTCATTACCACCTTCATATAATATTCCAGTGAGATGTATTACATAATGTTTTAATTTTAGTTTATTTAGTTTATTGAAAATTTCCTCAAAATCTTCGTGATTTTTTAAACACCCGTTACCTCTTGCATGAATATGAGCAATATCGATAATTGGTTCAATGTCTTTTACATTACTACAAACTTCAATAACTTCATCAAGACTGCCAAATACTTTTTGTTTACCCATAGTTTCTATGCCTAATTTAGTGTTGATTTTTTCTTTTTTAAATACCTTATTGAGTTTTTTCGTATTTTTAATAATATTTTTCAGTGTTTTTTTCTCACTTTTATCACCGTAATATCCGGGATGAATAATCACGGTTTTCGCACCCATTTTCTCAGCTAGTTTCGCTGAAAAAATTGTTTTATCAAAACTTAATTCAATTTCATCATCATCAGCTAAATTTATGTAATAAGGTGCATGAACATGGAGTTCAACATCATTTTCAATAGAATATTCCTTCATAAAAGCTGCTTCTTCATCCTTCATAACATATAAACCACGAACAAATTGAACTTCCATTGCATTAAGATCAAGAATTTCTTTTGTGTAACGTAAACCATCTTTATTTGTTCTACCTTTACATGAAAGAGGTATTCCAGCTTGCCCTATTCTTATCATAAATAAATTCTCCCATTAAATTAGCTTTTTTATTATATATCTCACCAATCAAATAACAATTTTGATTTCTTTGGAATTTTTAAGCTAACTCTTCTAAACGACTCATTATATTCCAAATAAGAGTTCTACCATGTAACGGAATATTGGGATCATTTGCTAGTTCATCTAATCTGGAAGTTGCAGTAGATACTCTAACATCTAAAGGGTCAGATTCATTTAGTAAAACAATTTTAATTTCTTCAGCTCCTCTTCTAATGTTTCTTGGAATTGAATTATCTTCATTTAACATATCTAATCCATCACATACTTGAATAATTATGTCATCTGACATAGTAAATCACCCTTCATCTGTTTTACCACTGTATAAAAGAATAGGATAAAAATATTTGGTATATATTTTCATTCATCGAATTCTGAATTAAGTATTTCAATCATTTTCAATGCGATATGCTTTCCAATGCCATTTATTTCTTGAAGTTCATCTTCCGTTGCATTTACAATTGCTTTAATTGTTCCAAAATTTGCTAATAATCTTTTTGCAATAGTAGATGAAACATTTGGTAATCCTTCAATAATGAATTGTTGTTGCTCTTGGATTGACATAGAGGTTTTTTCACCCCTCAATGAAACAGATTTCTTATCTTTTATTTGTTCTCTTTTTGCAGCTAATGATAAAATATTTGCAGTTTCAATATCATCTTTAGTTGTAAAAATTGGAATTCCATAATCAATCATTATTGAAACTAAACTACCATAAATTGCATTATGCTTAATATTTCTTTTTGTTAGAAGACCTTCCCCTTCAATAATTAACATTGGCCTCGGATATGCATCTCTTAATCTAGATATTTGTGAAAATAATTTACCATTGATAAGTGAATTTAAAAAATCATCTACATTTTTTCTTTCTACCCCAATTCTAGAGGATAATATATAATCACCGATATCTAATTGTTGTGATTCTACAGATATACCTAATGTTATCAGATTTCTAACTACTCCTGACCGATATTCTCTGTGATCTATTATTATTTTTATTTCTTTATCATTTTTTTCATAATCTTTTAGAGATGATTGATTAATGATATTGTCATTATTATCATAGCAGAAAAATTCATTATCCATTTTATTTTTAATTTTTGATTTTAATAATTCAAGTTCTGATCTCATATGTTTTTCTTTTCTTTTCGATGCCCAATAATATCCTTCATCAGGTGTTCCTTTTGTGATAAGTATTATGACCTTACCAGACATTTTTCTAGCGGTTCTACCTCTCCTCTGGATATTGCGAATTTCTGAAGGTATTGGTTCAAAAAATACTACTAGTTCCGTTGACGGTATATCAAGTCCTTCTTCTGCTACAGATGTTGCAATTAAAATATTGAAATCTCCATTTTTAAATTTATTGATAATTTCGCCTTGTTGTTTCTGAGTTAAACCCTTATCTTTATCTTTTCCAGCTTGTCCAATAAATCTAACTGGGCGAGAATTTTCAATATCTTTCAAAATATTAAATACCGTTAATGATGTATCTCTGTAATGAGTAAAAATAATAATTTTTGATTCTGGTGAATAAGAAAACTGTTTTTTTACAATATTTATAATCTCTTGTAATTTAGGATGTTCAATATTTAATGATTTTGCATAAGCAACTGCTTCAATAATATTTTTATCTGCCATGATAGATTTTGAAGATTTAGTACTATTCTTAGCTAAAGCGTCTTTCCCTATCCTTTGAAAATAATTATTTAACGCATTTACTCCTTGAGTTTGTAATAATTCAATTGCAAAATATAATTTCATTGCTTCACTTTGGATTGATGCTGCCTTGTATAATATTTTTGGAACTTTGACTCTTGATTTTATTTCCTTTTGTATTCTTACTTGCACCTCAAGAAGTTTGGTGCGATTTATACTAGCAACAGAAGAAGAATCAATAACTTTAGCATCTTTTAAAAATTTTAAACGATCAGATAATGATTTTCTAAGTAATTGAATTGTATATGAAAATTCATTAGGTAATAAAACTTCTTTCCATTTTATATCGAGATTATGAACATATGGTTTAACATCAGAGTCATATTTGGTACGCAATTCTATATTTTTTATATTGAGATTTTTACATATTTCCTTAATTTTTGTAATCTCGTTTCCAGGTGATGCGGTCATACCTAAAACATATCCATTCTCTTTAGATTTTTTATACATTTCAGAAATAAAAACATATGAATATTTACCAACAGCATGATGTGCCTCATCAAAAATGACAATATCCCATGAAATACTACTTAATAAATCAATATATTTTCTACTTCTTGCAAATTGTAGTGAACAAATTATTAAATTATCATAATAAAAGGGATTTTGAATATCTACAGATGTGCTTTTTTTAATTTCTTTAATTTTTTAAAAATCTCTTCAATAATTACTAATTTCTTAGATTTCAACCAGGAAGATGCATTCATTATTTCGACTATATCCTTAAATCCACCAACTTCCAAAAGTTCATTTGGCGTTGCTTTTCCATTAAGATCATGTAAAGTTAACAAAACTTTTTTTTCATTTTGAGAAAGCTCCTTAATTATCTTTTCAAATTCCATTATCTCAGGAAAAGAATTAATAATCTATTAATTTTTTGTTATTTTCTTCAATATATAATGTAGAAAACACCAAAACCTCGAAAATGATTACTTTGAAAAATTATTATTAAAGGGTTTAACTGCTGTTATAAATAAAGTATCCGCCAATAATTAAAAACAAACCAATAAGATTAACCAATATAACTAGAATTATATTAGCCATATTAACATGAAATCCAAAATCAAATAACATATTTAATAGTCCAAATAGCCCTATAAGTAACAAAGGTATTCCAATGATAAATGAAAATAATGATAATTTATCCCCAATAACTTTTCCACCTTGAAGACCTGCTTCTTTTACGTCTTCATGCATTATTATGTCTCTTTTCATCCTTGTCTTCCAAGGTTTCTTATTTACATTTGTATTATCAATTCCCCACGTCAATAATACTTTCTTTCAAATCTGTATATTCAATATTTTCTCTTCTTTGTACCGTGTAGTTTGGATTTA
>JAJISJ010000045.1 GCA_022848765.1 Thermoplasmatota archaeon | reverse complement strand
GTATTTTAATCAATGTCCTAAAAGTTGGATCCATATTGCCCTCAGATCACGCGATAAATTTGTGAGAGGAAAGCATATGAGTAAACCAGAGTTTGGCAAAATAAGGCAACTCTCCCCCCGATTTACTCCTGTTGGGAGGGTATGGGCCCGGCAGGATTTGAACCTGCGACCATCTGGTTATGAGCCAGACGCTCCACCAGACTAAGCTACGAGCCCAAATATTATCACTGCATAATACAATTCAAGTACTTAAAATTTAAATTGAAAATTAAGTAAACATAATATATAAAAACAATAAATCGGTAAATTATATTAAGGGCATATTAGTACACAATTAATATTAATTATGACAGATTTACCTGTGTTAGCAAAATATCCATTTTTAAAAGAATCAAAAAATTACGTTAAAGAAAATGAAATTTCAATAGATGAGTTATTAAATGATTCAATTTATGAACGTGCTAGATTAATTGGTATAGAAAGACTTGATAATGCATTTAATAAAAGAGATGTTGGAAATAGAGCTTTAGCTACAGATTATGATTGTATAATGGAATTATTATCTTATCCAATTGCACGAATGATAACTGTGTGTATAGGCGATATATATTTTAAAAGAAGTTATGCTTTAAGCGAGGCTGTTCATTCATATAATTATTTAATTAATGAATCGACCTCAAATCTTATTAAAATTTCTGATGAATTCAAATTTAATATAAAATATGATAAGAATAATAAGAAATTTTTAATTTATTTTACAGATTATTTAAAAAACGCACCAACAAGATATTCGCAATGGAAGATGATAAATAGAGTGATGGAAAATGGTTATATATCTCTATCATCAAAAGATTTTACTCGAATCATTCAAGAGGCTTTAAGATCAAGAATTAATAACGAATTAGATACTAGAAAATGTTCAAAAATAATTAATGAATCGTTTAAATCAGATATTATTAGATTAAGTAAATTAATTGAAAAACATAGGAAAAAAATAGAAATAGAACCAATGGGAAGTTTGGATGAAAATAAACTCCCACCTTGTATGAAAGAAATATTAAAATCAATACAATCTGGAGAGAATGTTCCACATATGGGTAGATTTGCAATGGTGGCTTTCCTAAATTCATTAAAATTAAATACGAGTGAGATTTTACAATTATTTAGTACAGCTCCAGATTTTGAGGAAGAAAAAAGTAGATATCAAGTGGAACATATCAGTGGAAAAACATCATCAACATCATATACTTCTCCGGGATGTGATAAGATGAGATCTTATGGAATTTGTCCAACTGAAAAAATGGATGAATTATGCAAAAGATATAGACACCCTTTAACTTATTATAAAGTTAAATGGAGAAATAAATAAGGAGGTATAATTTTAAAAAAATTTATCACATTTGAAGGAATTGACGGCTCAGGAAAATCTACAATATTAAAACTTGTTTATAATAAATTAAAATCCGAAGATTTTAATGTAGTATCAACCTTTGAACCTACAAATTCTTATATTGGTAAATATGTACAAAAATGTATTGAGAATAATTATGATCCATATCTAACCTCCTTTGCATTTATAGCTGATCGTATCGATCATTGCAAAAAAATTAAAAAATGGCTAAATGAGGATAACATTGTTTTATGTGATCGTTATTCAGATTCAACTTACGCATATCAAAGTGTGCAATTAGAAAATTTGATAAGTAATCCAATTAAATTGTTAAAAGAAATTTCAAATGATCATATAATAAAACCAGATAGGACGTTTTTGTTTTTAATCGATCCAGAATTATCGATACAAAGGATAAAAAATAGGGAGAAAACTATATCATTTGAAAAAGTTACATTTCTAAAAAAAGTTCAAAAATATTATAATAAACTAGCTGATTGCGATAGATATATTAGAATTGATGCAACAAAATCGATAGAAGAATTAGTGAGATTTTGTTATAATGATATTTTATCATAGAATTAGTATAATTAAATTTCTTGGAAAACTTAATTCTTTTTAATATTAAATCATATCATTTAAATCGTTTAGTTTATTAATGATAATTATCATTACCTCATATTAAAGGTAATGGGATGGATGAAAACTTATACTCTCAAAATTTAAAAAACAATAGATCAACAAAATTAAAGATTGTGCATTTTTCTTGGGAATATCCACCAGCGATATGGGGGGGTCTTGGAACTTTTGCTACTGAAATTACAAAAAAACAAGTAAAACTTGGAAATGAGGTAACTGTTTTTGCAATAAATAATGAAAATAAATTAAAAATATCAGATAACTTAGATGGTGTGAAGGTATATAGGCCAAAAATACCTAATATTTCATCTAGTTTTTTCTTATTTTCCAATAATGATGTAAAGTCTTGGGGTTCAAATTTTAACTTATTTTCAGATGTTATTGGATATAATTTATTGTCAGCCTCAAAATTAACAGGATCTTTTGAATATAAAAATGGGAAAAAATATGATATAATGGATTGTCATGATTGGCTTGGGATTTTTGGAGGAATGATTGCAAAGAAAGAATTGGATATTCCGCTTGTTTTTCATGTTCATTCAACTGAAGAAGGAAGATCCTGTGGTGGCGGATCTTCTACAATTAAAAATATTGAATATGAAGGATCTCAAGTTGCAGATTGTATAATTACTGTATCTTATGCTATGAAGGAAGAATTAATAAAATTTGGATTTCCAAAGAGTAAAATTAGAGTTTGTTGGAATGGTATAGATCCAGATAAGTATGATCCAAAGAAAATATCTGAATCTGAAATCAAAGAACTTAGGAATAAATATAAAATAAATGATGATGAACATCTCATTTTTTTCATTGGTCGATTAGTAACAGTAAAGGGTGTCATCAATCTTGTTAAATCGATGCCTAGTATAATTGAAGAATTTCCAAAAACAAAATTAATAATTTTGGGTATCGGTGATTTGGAGCAAGAAATAATAAGTTTAATTAACAATTTAAATCTTGATAATAATATAATTCTTAGAAACGAATTTGTTTCAGAAGAAGAAAGAATTATTCATTATGCGGCAGCAGATTCAGTTGTTCTGCCATCATTATATGAACCTTTTGGAATTGTTTGTACTGAAGCTATGTCAATGGAAAAACCTGTAGTTGTTGGAGCTAGAGATACAAATGGAATGCGAGAGCAAATTATTATTGAAGGTGAAGATAAATGTGGTATCCATATTAATCCAAATGATCCAGATGATATTTGCTGGGGTATTAAAGAAATTCTGAAATCTAAAGATAAAGCTAAAAAGATGGGTATTGCTGCTAGAAAAAGAGCTATTGAACAATTCAGCTGGGATATAGTAAATAAAAAAACATTAGGTATATATAATGAATTTATAAAATAATTATCAATAATTATTTTATTTGTTGTTTCTTTTTAATTTTGAAATATAAAAATCTTTCATGTATTTCCTTTATTCTTTTGTCCTTATGATTTTTAAAAGTATCTGACATGAAAATACCTTATAATAATTATAATATTATATTAATATAAAAATTTAATTATAACAAATGTTGCACTTAAATAAAATATATTCATTATTCTAAACAAAATCTCTCAATTTTTCCATATTTGGATTAGTTATTCCACTTCTAGTAACTGAAAATAATTCTTCCATTATCTGAACTTCGCTTATAACGTCTCTATATTCTTTTTCGAGAATATTACCAAACTTTTTAACATTAGTTATATCTTTTGCAGTGACTACTAACATCCAATCATAACGTCCATAAAGATAACTACTAAATTCTATAGAAACACCAATTTTTTTTCCTTTTTTATGGAGGGTAAGTTCAATAATTTTACTTATTGCATCATCTATCGGTTCAGTTGATCTACGTATTAGTATCAGATATCTCTTTAAATCAAATTGTTCATTATCAATTATTGCAGAATAACCCCATATTTTTTTTTCATTTTCAAGTCTTTTTATAATTCTTAAAACCTTTTGTCTAGAAAAACCACATTTCTTACCAATATTTTCTATGTTTTCCCTAGCATTATTTTGAAATTCATTAATTACTATTTTTTCATCTTTTTTTATTTTATCATAGCTAATTTTGGCCATATTTATCACATAAACTAACAATCAATAGCAATTATATCCTTAAATAACTATATGCTGTGATACTTTTTTTTAAATATTTTTTAAAAACATTATTTATAAAATATGGAATTATTATAACCACAAAATATAAATGAACACTTATATATAACATTGTGAATATTTTATTCATGGGGGATTTCTTAGATAATATGAAAAAATCCAAATCATTAATATATTTTTTCTTCCTTAATTTGATTTTGATTTTCATGATATTATCTATTGGTATAATTAATGCTCAATTTATTCAAGATGAAGTAGATATTTTAAATTATAATGGAACAAATTCAAATTTTTATGATCAGATAGATCAATATCAACAAAATTATTCGTTCGATGAAAATCATTCTTATGAAAATTTCAACATTTTTTATCAGAATCTAGATAATTATCAATGGTGTGCTCAATCTTTTAAACCAAGTCTTCCAGTTTTAACTAAAATCAATTTATTAGTTTATAAGACAAATATAAGTTGCGTTTTTATTTTATCAATAAGAGATGATTTGAATGGAAATGATTTAGTTGTAATGTCAAAAGGATCTGACGAAATATCTAATATTGAAAATGTAAAATGGATTACTTTTGATTTTCCAGATATAAATGTATTAGTGAATAAAACATATTATATCATTGCGAAATGTTATTGTGGATGCGTTGATTATCAACAAGATAATATTAGTTGTTATTCATGGATTTATGGAATTGAAACTCAGTACTATACGGGGGAATCATGGATTATAAAATCATTAAATTCTAATGAGTGGGATAATTATCCAATTTATGATTTTTGTTTTGAAACATATGGATGTAGTAATAGACCTCCAAATGCTCCTAAAATTGATGGTCCAATAACTGGAAATATAGATAATTATTATGAATATATTTTTAAAGCATCGGATCCAGATAATGATGATATTTATTATTGTGTTGTAGGGGGTGAATCTGATAGTGAAATTTGTATGGGCCCATTTAAATCTGGTGTAGAAGCAAAAGCTACTTTTTCATGGCATAAAAGAGGAAGTTATACTGTAATGGTTAAAGCAAGGGATATTAATGGAGCTGAATCAGATTGGGCATATCTTGAAGTAAAAATGCCCTTTTCATATTCTTATCTTTTTTTAAATAAATATAATTTTTTGAATATTGCTAATAAAATATTATTTAATATAATATTATAGAAATAATATAATTTTATATTTGGTATTAGTTAATTGAAAATTTAATTGTAATTAATATAAATTTTGTTAATATATTAGATTTGATTTTATTTTTATGAGAAAAATATAAATATTTAACAATAGTTAACTTAATTTGGAGACAAATATATGAATAAAAATAGGAAATTAAATAAATTATTAATAACAGGTATAATCATATTCACTTTGATATTTTCATATACCACAACAGGTATAAATAATGTTAAAGAAGAATCATATATTGATAAATTAAATATTATAAAATCATCTAGTGATGGGCTTCCTTATGAAGGATATCTTAGAATATATGTTGTAGAACCTGAATCAAGATGGGATAACTTTGACGGAGAACCTTATCATTATGGTTTTTTAGGATTTGCATTCAATGATACTCTCTCAATTGATTATCAAGAAACTTATAGTAATAATATAATATGGAATGGTAATCAAGAAGGATATTCAGATATTGAAGAAGATAATATTATGGTAATAGCTGCTATTTTTAACCCCGAAATCAGTAAAGCATATGCAAGACCTCCAACATCTGGAAAATTTGAAACACATTTTACTGATGCAGTAGCGGGAGTTAAACCAGGTGAAAGTAAAAGTAATATAGTTTATGAAAATTATACACATTCAGTTCTTGTTGAAGAAGGGACAGCCACTTGGTGTCCATATTGCCCAGCAATGGCTAATGCATTAAATAATATTTATATAACTGAAGATTACCCATTTTATTTTGTAGCATTAATAGATGACAAAAGCCCAGATGCTGCCTACAGGGTAAGAAATGATTTACATATCGACGGATTTCCCTCTGCATTTTTTGATGGAGGAGATAATGTTGTAGTTGGCGGTGTTGATAATGAAAATCTCTATAAAAATTTGATTTCAAGAACTGGAGAAAGAGAAGTTCATGAACTTGATTTTACAATTTCACTTGATTGGATTGGAAATGGAGAACTTGAGATAGACGTAAGTATAACAAATAATGAAGAGTTTTTTAATAGCCCACCTGAAGAACCAACAATAACAGGACCAATATCTGGAGAATTTGGAGAAGAATATATCTATGAAATTACAGCAATAGATCCAGATGATAATGATATCTATTATTACATAGATTGGGGTAATGGAACGATTGAGACAAAAGGACCTTATGATTCAGAAAAAACTGTAAAAGTAAAACATACATGGATCGAAAGAGGAAAATATACAATAAAAGTTAGGTCAAGAGACACATATGACGAACAAAGTGATTGGGTGTCATTAGAAGTATCTATGCCTAATAAACATCTATTATCATATATGTCAAATTATTTCAATAATTATCCAAATTTATTAAAGTTAATTTCTAAATATTTAGGTGATTAAATAATTTTATAAAAATTTTTTACAAATATAATAAATGGATAGGGCAATTATTCTCTATATGTTTGATTCATATTTATACCATTGATGATTTAGAATTTTTAATATCTCAAAGTATATTTGTGGGAAATATTTTAGCGATATCTCAAAAGTTGTAATTAATTTTCTTGTTTTTTCTACAATAACGGATTTGAGATAGTTATTATTTATTGATTCGTTGAAAATATCTGAAATATTATTAGAAATTTCAAGTGATTTTTGGAATATTTCATTTGTACTATTCATTTTCTCTGAAATTATATTTTTTAAATTATTGATATTATTTGAGATATTATATCCAGATGATATTAGTAGATAATTAATATTTTCAATTTTTTCTAAACCATTTATTGATTTATTGATGTAATCATAAAGTATACTACAAAATGTGTATGTATATAGTAATGGTCGTGATTCTTTTGGATAAACAATTGATTCATTAAAAGTAGAAGAATACAACCCCATCTGATTATAGGTCTGTTCTCTTAGAATATTTAAATTATCTTTATAATTATATAATCTGGTTTTAAAATCTTCAAAATATTTTATAGGTGATATAGGAATATCTAAATCTATTGTAATGTTAATTATCTCCCGTATATTATCATAGGTATAATATTTTTTAATTTCTAATGAATCTATGGTTTTTGAAGTTACATACATTATTGAGTTAAATATTACTCTACGTCCATAATATTGATCAGCTTCCCAATTTCTATCTTCAAATAAAAATGTAATATTATTGATGAATTCTGGATGACTTGTAAATAATACTAATTTTCCACTTCCAAATGATGATGATGTCCAACTTGGTGATTTCTCAACTCTTTTTTCAATAAAATCTGGTATAGATTCATTATCATCAAGTGTAACTTTGTCAAAGGTGCTAATGATTTCTGTGTTTTTTCCAAGCCAGATATACCATGGTCCGCTAAAAAATTCTTTGACAGTATTATTAACGCTAAATGTTATTGGATGTGTATCATTATTGATTTTGGAATATGAAACATATAAATCATTTAAAACTTCAGGTCTTTCCATCATAAGAGAATCGCTCATTGATAATGTAAAAGAAAATGGTAAAAAAGGGATTGATGGGTTATATGCTTGGAGTAAGTGCAATCCAGATAATGGATTTAAAAAACCGGATGATGCAGCTAATGCACCATAACAAGATCCAATGAATCCACCACCTTCACTTACAAAAGATCTAATTATTTTAAAATCTCTTCTATTTGATAGACTAATAGCTACTTCATTTAATCGAGCAGGATTTGGTTCATACGGCCACATAAATACATTATAATTATCGTTATTTAACTTTGAAGGAACCTCGTTTTCAATTAAAAAATCAAAATTTAAAAAACCTCCAGATTCTGCAATTTGTAGATAACATGGCCATCCATATCTAGTTGGGATGTCAAAATGTTGAGCAATTTTAGGTTCAACTAATTTCATTACTTTTATTTTAATTTCTTCTAATAATATATACGCTGAAATGGTGAGATTATCATTACTTATTTCAGAAGATATATTATAATCTATAATTGTTGATGTAATTAATTTATCTAAAGAATTATTTCCGCTAAAGGGAATAATAAAAGCTCCTTTTTCAAATTCTATTTTAGATTTATTTTTATATAATGTCATTACATCTGTAATTAATGTGTTAATTATCCAAAATACTTCGATATTTTCTCTTAATAAATCATTTATTAAAAATCTAGCTTTACTGTTTTGAAAAGTTTCATAAGTGTTATCTTTTCCTGATGGAAGTGGAATAATATAACCAAAACATAATTCATCAGTAGAATTATTTTTATTATTTATCTCTGCAATTGAGAGGGAGAACAAGTTACTGGATAATAATATACATATTATAAAAAAATTTTTTACCAAACATTTAATATGCATATTTAACAATTTAAATTATATAATAACTCATATAAATAATTTATTTGGTATAAAATAAACATTCAATTCAATTTTTTTTTTCATTATTTTTTTATAAAAAATTTTATATTCCTTAATCTTATATTATTTATACTAACATATAAGGAGCAAATAATGAGATATAATAAATTAATTAAATTTATATCATTTTTGATTTCTTTTTTATTCATTTTATTATCAACTGTTAATGGCTATGAAATTATGTCTTTAGATCATGATCCTTTAGTTGACGTTGAAATTACAATTGATATAATACAAATTCGTTCTCTTGAAAAAGATGATGTACAAATCCCTACAACTGAAAGAATAGATATATTTGGATCACCTG
>JAJISJ010000044.1 GCA_022848765.1 Thermoplasmatota archaeon | reverse complement strand
TATATTTTAGGTGCATTTATGTTTGCAATTGCATTTGCATTTTTTATAATAAATGGAATATTTAGTCTAAGTTACTTTGTTTGGATTTGCGTACTAATTGGATTTATTGCAATATTTAGTACTTCATTTGTTATTCTTGTTGAAACGAAAGGTTGAATCTTGATTTCAGTATTTATGAAATGATTTTCTAATATTATCTCATTATTGAATATCTTTTTTTCCAGTAAGCCCAGTAATTCCAATCTAAATTTTCATCATCTTTATTTTCAGGTTTTTTATAATCTTTGAATTTATTAGTTAAGTCAATTTTTTCAATTTTTGTTTCATTTTCTTTCACCCGATCTAAGGATTGTACATGTTTTTCCCAATGTTTATCGATTTCTTTTACAAAATCTAATCCTATTGACATCTTCACCACGGACAATAATTAAACTGTGACTTGTTATTAAATTTATGTAATAAATGCTTAATTTCATCTAAAAAGATTTGTAGAATATTACAATAATTTCAAAAAAGACGATATATTTAATAATGATGAAGGTATAATCCATTTGGATGTGGGTGCCCAAGAAAATTATATATTTAACAGTAGCTCCAATCTGTTTCTGGGGTTTTATAGCATTTCTTATTTATGCTTTCTTAACCTTTGATGATACTATTCTTTTTGGATGGAATTTTTATACATCATATATTGAATTTTTCCCTATATTATTACTCTGTATTGTAGGCTGTGGCGCCCATATAACTATTGGTCTTTCAACATTTTATCAGAAAGATAGACAATGGCGTTATCAATAAATTTATTATCAATTTAAATCTATATTTTCATAATATTTCATTTACACTTAAAACAGCAATTGTTATTTTTGGAATTAAACATGGATATAAGATTGAGTATATAATCAATAATATTGATGTTAGTATTTATAAAATGATATTCTAAATATCTTAATTAAATAAATTGATAAAAATATATTATTTTGATTGAATATATAAATAAAGATTTAGAATAACTTCATTGATTAAGATTGAATAAATATGATATACTATAATACACTTTTTCAGCTTTCCATTTTACTGAATAGATAGCTTCCGATACTCATCATAAATATACAAATAAATATAACGATTATTAGATTAAATAATGGAGAATTAACTGTCTCAACACCAATAATTAGACTACCTCGAAGACCATCAACCATATAAAATAAAGGATTAAACATTGCAATTGATTTCATTGTTGGATTCGAAGTAACTGGAAAAAAAGCTGATGATAGGAATAATAATGGCATTACAACAAGACTCATTATTAATTGAAACCCTTGAAAATCCTCCATTTTTGATGCAATAACTAAACCAAATCCCACTGCGGTAAATGCAATAAGAACCATGAATAATAACGTAAAAATTAATCCAATAGCACCTGATATTTGAACTCCCAATGCAAGTGATATCAATAATATTATACTACCTTGTATCAAAGCAACTGTTGCACCACCAAGAGTTCTACCAATAATTATTGATATACGACTTATAGGTGCAACCAGAACCTCCTGTAGAAAACCAAATTGTTTATCCCAGAGCACCGAGATACCTGTAAACATTGAAGAAAATAAAATAGCCATTGCAATTATACCTGGTGCTAAAAATGATAAATAATCCCCCACACCTTCAAAAATAGCAACTCTGAATCCTGATCCAAGGATGAATAAGAAAAACAATGGTTGTACTATTGAGGATACAAGTCTACTCTTTGATCTAATGAATCTTTTCATTTGTCTAAGCCACATAACATAAATAGCTTGGATCTCTGTTGCTTTCATCTCCTACCACCCCTCATCCGAAATCTTGACTGTGTTTCAACATTAATTTTCTTTTCATCTTCTCTAATTGTTCGTCCAGTGAAATGTAAAAATACGTCATCAAGCGTTGGTTTTCTAACACTAATAGATTTAATCCTAATTTTCTCTGATTGTGAAATTTCAATAATCAAAGGTATTTTTTCATCACCTTTTTCAACACCCAAAGTCAATTTTGAATCATGTTTTTTTATATTAAAAATCCATTTTTCTTTTTCCAATCTATTTTCAAGACTATTAATATTTGAACAAGTAAGAGTTATCACATCATTACCGATAGAATTTTTTAAATTTTCAATTGTATCAATTACTAATATTTTTCCACGATCAATTATCCCTACTCTATCACATAAATAATCAGCTTCATCCATGTAATGTGTTGTTAAAAAAATTGTAGTTCCTTCTTCTTTATTCATTTTTTTAACATAATTCCAGATAGCTCTTCTGGTCTGAGCATCAAGCCCCAGGGTTGGTTCATCTAAAAATAAAACATTCGGATAATGCATTAAACCCCGTGAAATCTCAAGTCTTCTCTTCATTCCACCTGAATAGTTTTTTACAATAATGTCAATTTTATCCTCCAAATCAACCAGTTTTAACACAGCATTTATTCTCTCTTTTCTTTTATCCCTACTTATTGCATACATCCTAGCATGATAATCTAGATTTTCACCACCAGTAAGTTCAGTATCTAATGCAGGTTCTTGGAAAACCACCCCAATATTTTTCCTAACTTTATCTCTATTTTTTATTATATCAAAATCAATAATATTAGCTGATCCTTTTGTAGGATTAAGCAGAGTAGTTAACATCTTAATCGTAGTTGTTTTTCCTGCACCATTAGGACCTAAAAAACCAAATATTTCTCCTTTTAATACTGAGAAGGAGACATTATCAACAGCTATAAGATTATTATATTTTTTTGTTAGATTATCCGTTGTAATTATATTCACTTTTTTATCACCAATTATTTTTCGGTCTTAAATGTTCTAATAAATATACATCTAAGTATAGAATCATAATATAAAAAACAAGTAGAGACAGAAACATTATTATTGTTCTTGCCTTGCAATTCTAGACCATATATTTGTTATGAATAATAAGATTCCACCGAGTAGAAATAATCCAAAACCCCACCCAAGTCCAGCACTTAGACCTATTGCATCAAGATCAGATGTATCAGGGATATTAACTATATAATAAATAACTGTAATAATCGCCAAAATGAAAGTTAAAAAACCAATAATTTCCCCAATTTTCTGCATTATAACAGTTTTTCCCACACTAAAAGATGTTGCTAAAATACCAATGAATGTAATTATTGATAAGATTATTGTAATTATTGCAATATACATTGTATTATCCACTTCAGTTCTATCTATTGCTGCAATTATACTATTTGAATCTGTTCCACTACTAATCGATGTTTCAATTAAACCAATATCAATCTGTGATTTTAAACCTAAAAACTCTCCACTTATACTATACCATGGACCAATAAAACCTATAATAAAAAAAATAATTGCTAAAATAACACCAATTAATGAATAATTATATTTCGACATATTACTACGTTAAACATTTTTTATTATAAAAACAATATTGCATCTATAATCTTTTGGATATAATAAGGATAGTTACTCCAAAATTTAAAAGATAATTTAATTTAATCTTTAATAACAAAGATTTTTATCTAATAATTTTATGATACCATTATCATGAGTTTATATTCAGATATTATTGATCTAATCCTTTCAAATGAGATAAAATCAAAGGAGGACCTTCATAAAAATAAAGTTAGACTTTGTAAAAAATATAAAATTGAAAAAATACCTCCAGATAGCGAAATTCTGGCAAATATTCCTCTTGATATTTCAGATAATAAATTTGAAACTCTTGTCAAAATTTTACGTAATAAACCAATGAGAACAATCTCAGGTGTTGCAATTATTGCGGTTATGACATCTCCTGAAAGTTGCCCACATGGTCAATGTATACCATGTCCAGGAGGACCAATTAATGAAACACCTCAAAGTTATACAGGTTTTGAACCTGCCGCTATGAGAGGTAAAATAAATGACTTCAATCCATTTTTGCAAACAAAGAATAGGTTAGAACAATTAAAAGCAATTGGTCATGAGGTTGATAAAATTGATTTTATCATAATGGGTGGAACATTTACTTCTAGATTACCTTATTATCAGAATTGGTTTGTAAAAAGATGTTATGATGCATTGAACGGTAAATCATCTCAGTCATTATCTGATGCTAAAAAAGTAAATGAGAAAGCTTCTTCTAGATGTATTGGACTCACTATTGAAACTAGACCAGATTGGTTTAGAATAAGACATGCGGATCAAATATTAAATCTTGGTGCAACTCGTGTTGAACTAGGAGTTCAATCAGTATTTGATAACATTCTTTTTAATATGAAACGTGGGCATACAGTAATGGACACAATATACGCATCAAGGATTGCAAAAGATTGTGGTTTTAAAGTATGTTATCATATGATGCCTGGTTTACCAGGTTCTAATATCAATCAAGATATTGAATCATTTAAAACAATTTTTCAAAACTCAGATTTTAAACCTGATATGATTAAAATTTATCCAACTCTTGTAATCGAAGGTACAGAATTAAATGAACTATGGAAATCCGGGAATTATAAACCTTTAGACAACAATGAAGCATCTCATCTTATTTCAAAAATCAAAGAATTTACTCCGGAATGGATTCGAATTCAAAGGATACAAAGAGACGTACCAGCGCCATATATTGAAGCGGGTGTTAATAAAAGTAATCTACGTCAGATCATTAAAGCAGAAATGACTGAACATGGGAAACTTTGTAGATGTATTAGATGTAGAGAAATTGGTCATAAATCACTACGAGAAAAAATAGAATTAAATGAAGATTCCATTGATATTAATATTATCAAATATCATTCAAATGAAAGTCAAGAAATATTCATATCTTTAGTTGACTTAAGTTATGATGGAATAATTGGATATCTTAGATTAAGAGATATTATAAAATCCCATAGATATGAACTACAAAAAGATCCTTGTATGATTATTAGAGAGTTAAAAATAGTTGGTTTAGAAACCCCAATAGGTAAAAAAAATAAAACAAGTCTTCAGCATAAGGGATTTGGAAAAAAATTAATGAAAGAGGCAGAACGTATATGTTATGAAGATTTTGATAAAAAATATTTATTTGTTTTAAGCGGCGTGGGAGTTAAAAATTATTATAGAAACCTTGGTTTCAAAGATAAAGACATATATCTATATAAAAAAATAATTTAAAAAATAATAAACAGTTAATTCAAATAACTTTATTAACAATTAATTTTGAATATTAAATTGGAAAAATATTATTATCCATAATAAGTTTATTCAATTTTTATTAAGATGTTTTAATACTTTTTTAGCTATATTCAATGAATCTTTGTAACTAGTTATTTTTTCATTAGAGTAGTTATTTAAGGTTTCTTTTGACTTAATTCCAATTTTTCCAAATATTTTATCTTTTAAGTCAAAATGACCATATGATAATTTTCCAATTCGTTCTTCCTCTCTTAATTGTTTAACAATATCAGGTTCATCAATCATGTTTTACCTATACCTCATCCCAAATCCAATAATTAGATTCCAAAATTAATAATATTGATTATGTTTAATAATATAATCAATTAATTGAAACCCAATTTTATCCTCTTGCTATAAAATTACTAATTAATTATTTATTTAAAAAATTAACTTAAAAAAAAAATATTTGATTATATTAGTCGCAAGACTATAATAATAAGCTAGGATTCGATGTTTTGATGAAAATCCAAACACAATGCATTCCATGTTTACTAAAAAGAATTATTTTTGAAACTGAATTAAATACAAATAATCCTAATCTTAAAAAAAAGGTAATAAGAAATGCATGTGAAATACTTGCAAAAAATTATGACCATAATATCAACAGCGCTGAACTAGCTACGAAGGTACATAAAATAGTATATGAAACACTTCAAAATAATGATCCATATAAAAACTTGAAACAACAGAGTAATGAAATTTCTTTATCTTTAATTCCTCAAATTAAAAAAATGATTAAAGAATCAAAAGATCCATTAAAAATGAGTATACTCTGCTCGATTATTGGAAATAATTTAGATTTTGGCATTGATGGAGCAAGCTCGGAACCAAATGATTTGAGAAAAATATTTAAAAAATCAATTAAAAAGGGATTAGAAAATGATGATACTCGAAAATTTAAAAATATTTTAAATAATTCAAAAAAAATATTATTTTTCTCCGATAATTGTGGAGAGATAGTCTTTGATAAGATTTTATGTCAAGAATTAAAAAAATATAATCCAGATCTCAATTTAACTCTAATTGTTAAAGGTGAACCGATTTTAAGTGATGCAACTATGAAGGATGCAGAGGATTTAGGTTTCATAAAAGTTGTTGATGAAATATTAAATACGGGTTGCTTTGCTGTAGGTGTTGATTTTGATAAAATGCCAATTAAATTAGAAAAAAAATTAAAAAATGCTGATTTGATTATTTGTAAAGGAATGGCTAATTATGAATCTTTTTCTGATACAAATTATAAACCCATTGTATATTTATTAAGAACAAAATGTGATTCAATAGCCAATTCTATGAATCTACCAATCAACATAAACGCTGTAAAATTATACAATTAAAAAAGTTTATGATAACATAAATAAAATTTAATAACCCTATCATATATATCAACTTAATTGATTCAAAGAGAAATTATTTTACTATTTATTTTTGCTTTTCTTCCCGCAATTATTTATGTTATATGGATTAGAAATACTGAGAAATATAATCGAGAGAGATGGATTCCAATTTTTATATGTTTTATATGGGGTGCTTCAATTGCAATAATTGCATCAATTTTTCTTGAATTATTCCTTGAAATTTCTCTAACGGCATCTATTCAAAGTACTAATTTATTTGGTCTTTCAACCGCTATTATAATTGCCCCATTTGTCGAGGAATTAGTTAAACCTTTTGCATTAAGGACTAGGATAGTAAAAAGAGAAATTAAAGAACTTGAAGATGGACTTATCTATGGAGCTGTAGCAGGTCTTGGTTTTTCTGCTACCGAAAATCTTTTTTATGGATATAGTTTTTTATCTGAAGGTTTAGTTGTTTTTCTTATATTAATTATTGTTAGAAGTTTTGGAGGCTGTCTACTTCACGCGTCTGCAACCGCTTTAACAGGGTATGGATATGGTAAGACGTTGATAAATGGAACTTCAAAGTTTAGGATAGTTCCGTATTTTATAATAGCAGTATTTGCCCATGCTCTGTATAATTTCCTAGTGTCCTATAATATATTTGGTGCAGCAACGGGTCTTTTATTAGCGTTATTACTAGTTTATGTATCGATAAAACTAGTAAGGAATAAAATTAGAAATCTTGATTTATCAAATAGATGATAATAAGTAGAAACAGTTTTAGGAGGAAGACAGAGGATTATTTAATTAAATTGATATTAACTATTTTTTCCATTATTAACCTGTTCCCCATCAAGTAGGATTAAATATAATATTTAGTTGATAGATATGTCGTTTAATACTTCGATAGTAATCATAATCATGTTTTATTTTGCAAATAATTAATTCCATGTATTTCAATATTACTCAAGTTTTTTTTATTAGTAATCTTAAAAATATTTTTATTCTTAATAAATTGACTAAGAAGCCAAATATTTGTCATAGTATGACCACTTAAATCTTTAACTAAGCAGATAGAGGGT
The DNA here is from genome assembly GCA_022848765.1 of Thermoplasmatota archaeon. Classification (GTDB taxonomy): domain Archaea; phylum Thermoplasmatota; class E2; order DHVEG-1; family DHVEG-1; genus JAJISJ01. The sequence goes on along the minus strand of JAJISJ010000044.1, from coordinate 1,489 downwards.
TCATAATTACTTGCTAAAAACATATACGGGAGAATCTGATCTATGGAATTGGTATCAATTGAAGCACCAGATCTTATTTCAGTAATTAATGAATTAGCAGTAATCTCACCAATAGTTTCAGCAGATACACCTTTTTCCCCAAGCTTTGTTTTTCCAAGAATTGTATCTTTAGACCGCGACCATAATGTGATACCTGTACCTGCAGAAAACGAGGTTGTTGCATCAATTTTAATAGATGCATTTAAATTATTTTCAATGATTTTTTTTATAGAAGCATGTTTCATTCTTGCTGCAATATGTGTTGGTAAATTTGCTATATTTATAATTCCATAGATTTCTCTGAATTCTTGATTCTCATCAATATTTAATGGCCTGATTATATTACTTGGTTCTATCGTTAAAATCGCTTCCCCGCCACCCTTAGGATAATATCCTCTGCTTATTAGTTTAGATTTAACTGATATACCCATTAATCTTAGTAATCGTAAAAAAACATTTTCAAAATAATCCCATGAAGGAGACCATTTAACATCAGTTCCACCCTTTAATTTGATATTAATAATTTTTTTTGTTTTTAAAAATGAAAGAATACAAGCTTGAAATACCAGCACAATACTTCCCGCTGTTCCAATATCAAATTCATATGATCCATCTTTTATTTCCACATGTGAAAAAGATAAATTAGATGACCCTATTTTTAATCCAACTGTTTTAGCATCACTAATATTTTTTATAATATCAATTGCAGTATAATGTTGAGGTTTTATTCCAGGGTTTGGGCGATTAGCCCGAATATTTTTAATCTGAACTTCTTCATTAAATAAAACTGATAAAGCAACAGAGTTTCGAAGTATCTGCCCTCCACCTTCACCGTATGACCCATCAATATTTATCAAATATAATCACCAATAATATTAGAGAACATCTAATAACATATTCAAAGCAGCATTACATGATAATTCTTTATTCCGTAATCGATCACCTTCAAAAATAAATTTTTTAGCATAAGAATTACCTTTTAATGAAATCCCAATAAAAACTAACCCAACAGGTTTTTCTTTCGTTCCACCAATAGGCCCAGCAATTCCAGTAGTTGATAAACCAACATCAACTCCATATTTCCTCCTCACACCTTCAGCCATAGCTACTGCTACTTCTTCACTAACTGCACCATATTTATCTATTAAATTTTTTGGAACATCTAATAACTCGATTTTCGATTCATTACTATAAGATATAATTCCTCTATCAAAATAATTTGATATACCTGGAATATTTGTTAAAGTATGTCCAATTAGACCACCAGTACATGACTCAGCAGTAGCAATAGTTAATTTCTGTCTTTTTAGTTCAAAATAAATTTTATTAAGGAGCTCTCCATCTACCACAGCCATTACCTCCAATATTATGTTAATGAAAATGCATTATATAAATGATTTATACAGAATAACGTTAAAGGTTATATATAGAAATTTGCATCCAGGTCAAT
>JAJISJ010000043.1 GCA_022848765.1 Thermoplasmatota archaeon | reverse complement strand
TATAAAGATAAATTTATCATATATTAAAACTTTTTAAAATTTATTTAATAATTTATCAAATAAAAAATATTATATATGATGAGATACTATAATTAACAATTGTTATTATTATCTTATATTATTTAGTTTTTTCGATTAAAAAATAATAAAATATTTTTATCAATAATCATTAAGAAATATAAAATTCAGTATTTGTTTTATCGAAACCCTTTATAATCTCAATTTCAGCTGTAATGTTTTGGGGCATCCAACCATTTATTGGATATATTAGATTGGGAATAAATTTTCCTATATTTGTTGAAAATTGTGTGATTGCATGATCTGAGCCAAAATATTTTTCACTAATGAACTGAGTTTTTTGCCTTGTTATGTTTTCATTTAAAAAACCAAGAGAATGGATATATTCGTGTAATAATATATGAACACTGTAAGGTTTGAATAGATTTGGATTTGTTTCCAAAAGTCTCCTGATCGGTGTTTTATTCATTATAATGATATTTGAAGCAACTGGATAATAAGCACCTATAAATCCATTTATGTTTGCACCAAGTTCTTGAAGTCCTAACATTAAACCTGCTCGTGAAAAACCTTCTTCTTTTTTTACTATAGATTTAACTTTTTCAAAAGAATTAATTAGATCTTTTTTTATTTCAAAATCGACCGAATCTCTTTTTTTCATCATAATAATTATTATTAACAATTGTTAATATATTTTTCTATTAAATAATTTGATTATAAAATTAACATTTAAAAGATTATTATGTTGTAATAACCTTTTCAATATTAATTAATTTTAAAGATAATATTACTACTAAAAATATAACAAATGAAGAAATTAAAAAAACGGAAACCCCTATAAAACTATAAAGTAAACCCCCTAATATTAGACCTATTATACTTGAAATACTCCCAAAACTACTTGCGAAACCCTGAACAGAACCTTGTAATTTAGAACCAGCAACCCTTGATAAATAGGATAAAAATGAGGGCCACATAAAACCATTACCAACTGCAAAAAAAACTGCAGCAATATATACAATCCTGTTATCTAATGAAAATAAGAGAATAAAATTAATACCTAAGAATATATTTCCGATTACAATAAGAGAACTATCAGATATTTTTTTACTAATATAACTTAAAACAGGACCTTGAATTATAACCATAATAAAACTAAGAAAAGCAAAATAAATTCCAAGTTCTGTTATTGACCATAGTAATTTTTGTGAGGCATGAATAGGAAAGGCAGTATAAAATAAATTGAAACCTAAAAATATCAAAAAATATAATAATAAAAGATACGGAATATTTTTAATTTTTAAAACATCTGCTAATTTTATTTTCTTATCTTTATTAATTGTATAACATGATTTTTGCTCTTGACCAAAAATTTTCCTAATTGTTAATTGGTCAAATCTTGATTTAATATCAAATGATTTCGACTCTGGAAGATATATGCCAATAATAAAAACTGCAATAAGTGATATTATAAAAGCCGCAACAACTGGGATTAATTCCTTATATATAGTTGCACCAAGAATACCAGCAAGGGCTGGTCCAATGATAAAACCTAGATTAGAAGATATCGACATTTTACCATAATTTTTTTTTCTATCTTTTTCTTTAGTAATATCTGCAATGTATGCATTTGCTACTGAAACGTTTCCACCTGTAATACCATCCAATGCTCTTGCAATAATTAAAATAATTAAAGGTATAGTAATAAAAAATGATCCTAAGGTGGAAATATTTATTTTGTAAAGAGGGATTATTGGTAAAAAAATCGCAAATATAAAAAGTAACCAAGATATAGTTGTTCCAATCTGACTTAATAACAATATTTTTTTTCTTCCATATATATCAGACCATTTTCCTAATAATGGAGCACCAATAAGCTGGAAAAAAGGATATATTGAAGCTGTTATACCAAATAGAAATGCGTTGCCTCCAAATCTTGTAACTAAAAAAACTAAAAAAGGTAAAACAACACTAAAACCAAGTGTCCCAATAAAATTTACTAATAAAATAGGTATTAATGAAATATTGTTATTATTATTTTGGTTTTTCATAATCATTCAATTGATAATTTTTTTTTAAGATTTGAAAAATTAATTATTATATTATAATAGTAATTTGATTTTATAAATTTATTTTTTTTTAAAATTTTATAAAATAAAATATAAATAGCATCTATTTATAATATATATAAAATCATAAATCAGAGGTTATTTATTTGGAAAACATAACATATAAATGTGAAAAATGTGGTAAAACAATTAAAACATTAAAAGGTAAAAAACCAGAATGTTGTAATGAACTAATGAAAAAAACACCTCTTGATATTTGCACTCAACCTGCGCATGCTGAACATTCCAGACCGATGGATGAAGAGGATGCATGTGATGATTTTCGTGGCGAATAATATATAAGTTATGTTAAAAACTTCTCGAACCTCTCCTTTTTTACCTTGCAAATTGGACATATCTCTGGTGGATTATCTCTTGCGCATAGATAACCGCATACTTTACATCTCCAGATAGGTTTAGATAAAGTTAATTTTTTTTCACTGAATTCCTTTTTATTAATTTTATTATTGTTTAGATCTTCAGTTCGACGTTCAGGGATTGATGTTAATTCTTTATTACCATCTAAAATATTTTTTGTTACATATAATGCACAATAACATGCATCATATTCGTTCAAATCAGGATCTCTATAATCACAAGGACAGATAATATCAAGATCCTGGGATTTATTTCCAGAAGCTAATCGACATGGGCAAGCTTGATAACCATATCTATCTTCATTTATTATTAAACCTTTAATTAACTCTTTTGTAAATTCTTCATCAGAATTTAAATGATATCCATAGGATTCAGCTTCAATCTGTAATTTAGAATATAATTTATTTATTCTATCTTTTAATATTTTTTTAGGTTTTTTCATAAATTTAAAGCCTCTCTTATTTTATCCTCTTTAAATCCTACTATACATTTTTTATCATTTATTATTAAAGTTGGAAAAGAACTCCTTGGATTCCATTTTTTAATCTCTTTCAGGATGTTATCCTTATCCGACTGATTTAATTGATCCACATAAATATACTTATAATCACAACCAATTTTATCAAGCAGCATCTTTGTTTTTTTACACCACACACATGTAGTTAATCCATAAAGCATAATGTCGCCTTTATTTTCTCCTTTTACATGCTCAAATCGCATATTATCCCTCTTTCATATCCTTTATAAATCAAAGATATATTAATCATATAAAAATAATGCTTATTTCTTTAATATATTTAATTAATGGATGGATATCTTTTTAATAATTGATTTTAATATTTATTTTGGATTTGGTGAACTATTTGAAAAAATATGATGTAGTTGTAATTGGAAGTGGATCTGGTGGTGAAATTGTACAATCTGCTATTAATCACGGCTATAAAGTAGCCTGGATTGATAAGGGTCCATTAGGTGGAACATGTCTTAACAATGGGTGCATTCCAAGTAAAATGTTAATTTACCCTGCTGATAGAATAATAGAAATTCAGGAATCTGAAAAACTTGGAATTAAATCATCAATAGAGAAAATTGATTTTAAAAAAATTATGGAACATATGAAAGAACCCATCATAGATAGTCAAAAACACATGAGGGAGGGTTTAAAATATCCTATAGAAAATTTTGATTATTATAAAGGTTCAGGACATTTTATTGATAACTATACACTTGAAATCAATAATGAAAAAGTTCATGGTAAAAAAATATTTATTGGTTCCGGGGCTCGTCCAAATATTCCATCTATCAAAGGTATTAATAAAATTGATTTTTTAACAAATGAAAATGTCTTTGATATTAAATCTCGTCCAAAAAGTATAATCATTATCGGAGGCGGATATATAGGTGTTGAATTCGCTCATTTTTTTTCAGCTATGGGTTCAGAAGTAACAATTTTACAACGAAGTGATAGATTAATAAAAAATTCTGAACCAGAAATTTCAAATCTTTTAAAAACTATAATGGAAAAAAGAATTAAAATATTAACAAATGTAGAAATTGTTGAAATCATTAAAGAAGGTAATAATGTTAATTTAATTTATAATCAGGGAAAAAATAGAGCTTTAAACATTAAATCTGAAAAAATTTTTATTTCAGCTGGAAGAAGATCAAATTCAGATCTACTAAAAATTGAAAATACAGATATTAAAGTAGATGATACTAATTACATCAAAGTAAATGAATTTTTAGAAACCTCTGTTGATAGTATTTGGGCTTTTGGAGATGCAATTGGTAAATTTATGTTTAAACATGTAGCAAATGAAGAAGCAATTACTTGTTGGCATAACTCTTTGGATAACCATAAAATTCCTATGGATTATTCTGCAATTCCTTATGCTGTTTTTACCCATCCTCAAATTTCATCTGTTGGTTTAACTGAAATAGAAGCCAAGAAAAAACATGATATCTTAGTAGGAAAGGCAAAATATAGTGATGTTGCAAAGGGTGAAGCTATGATGGAAATAAATGGATTTACTAAGGCTATTGTTGACAAAAAAACCAGAAAAATCCTTGGTTTTCATATTATTGGTCCTTATGCTCCTATTCTAATTCAAGAAGTTATAAATGCAATGGCGTTAGGTGGAGAAATTGGATATATTGGTAGAGGAATGCATATTCATCCTGCATTATCAGAACTCATATTATCTACTTTTTCTAATCTTAAGGAAATAAATTAATAAAAAATAAATTAAGAAATATTTATAAATTAAAAGAATATGTTCCTAGAATATAAGGAGGCAATTTAATGGAAAAATGTATCAGATGCGGTGTAGAGTTAGAAGGCGGAAGCGATATTAAAACATGTCCAAAATGTGGAACTTGTTATACTAAGAATGATAATGGAAAATGGATGCATTCAAATTCAAAGCCTGACGAATGTGTTTATAAATAATATTTATATCTAATAATTTTTTAATATTTCTCTATATTTGCTTAAATTTTTTTTTAATAAAAACAAAAAGGTTATATATTATTAACGAATTTTTCTTTCTTGATAATAGGTAGGAGAGAGATGATATCAAATAAAATACTGTTAATGATAGTCTCCGTATTAATATTAATAATGGGGCTATTAGAGGCTGCAGATCTAAATTATTTAGGCGAGTATAGATGGGCTCATGGAGTTCTATTAATTATAATTGCTATTGTTGTAATAGCTATAGCCTATATGAGTAAAGAGTAAAAAAATATTTTTTACTCTCTTCCTTTTTTTTAGATTATTAGTTATTAAAAAAAAAAAATTATAATCATTTGAATTGAATTTTATTAAGGAAGAAATCATTATAAGTTCTTTTTTTAATAATTAATTAAAATGGATTCAATTGATAATAAACTATTAAATAATCTTTTAATCTTCGACGCTCATTGTGATTCAGCAAATATTTTGATTGAAAACCAAAATAATTTTAAAAAAAATAATAGTCATTTAGATTTAGAAAAAATAAATTATGGTGGATTAAAAGCACAAATATTTGCCTTATGGGTGAATCCAATATTTTCTAAAGATAAACCGTCAGATAAAGCATTAAATCTATTGGATGTTTTGGAAAAAAAAGTTTTTTCATTAGGTTATGGAACAAAAGTAAATTCAATTAAAGATATGGATTTATCAATAAAAAATAAAACTCTTGCCTGTTGGATATTTATCGAGGGCGGGCATATCATTGAAAATTCCATTAAAAAACTTGATTTTTTTCATTCAATTGGAATTAAAGGAATAACGATTACTCATAATAAAAATACTGATTGGGCTGATTCATCAGAAGATTCACCGAAATGGGATGGATTAAATAAATTGGGTATAAAAATTTTAAAAAGAATAGAAGAATTAAAAATAATTGTTGATGTTTCTCATTCTTCAGATAACACTATCAATGATGTTATAGATATAAGTTCAAAACCAATAATGGCTTCTCATTCGAACTCAAGATCATTATGCAATATAGAACGAAATTTACCTGATAACATCATAAGTGAAATAGGGGAAAATGGGGGGTTCATTGGTGTTAATTTCTTTCCAGGTTTTTTAAATAAAAATATTTATGATCAAATAATTAATAATTTAAATAAATATAAAAAAGGATATGAAAAGAAAATTCAAGAAAATAAAGAAAAACCTGATTTTATTAGAGAAATTGATGGAGATTTTAGTAAAAAATTGATTCAAAATAATGATTATTTGGATTTAAATGCTGTAATTGATCATGTTATACAGATAGCTGATATAGGTGGAATTAACTGTGTTGGATTAGGGAGTGATTTTGATGGAATTCCATCAACACCTATTGATTTAAAGGATGTATCATTTTATCCAAATTTAATAGAAGGTTTGATAGATGGGGGTTTTAATTTTAAAGAAATAAAAAAAATTATGGGTTTGAATTTATACAATTTTTTAAAGAAATTTGAATAATTGACTTAATTATATCCACCAATTTTTAGGCTAGGGTCTCCGATTAATAGCCATTGTTGAACGTTTTTAACAATTATTGCATCGCCATCATAACTATTATCCATCCAATTAATTGAAAAATTATCTAAGAATGCAGAAATTGTATCACTCCAACATTCACCAAGAACATCAATATCGTTAATTCCATATTCTTTAAAAAATTGAATATCAAGCCATTCTATTCCACCTCTATTACTATTAATGTCAGGTGATTCATAACTAAATGCTGTTGATCCAATAGTTGCAATGCTTCCTCCATGTGCATTAAATGTCATGCCCTCACCCCAACATTTTGGAATTGGATAAACTGAAAAAGGATGATTTAAAAAACTTACATTAAACATATTGTTAAAACAACCACTTCCAGTAATACAAATCGGTAATTTATTTTTGTTAAATAGAAAAGGCATGTACCTTAATTTCATCCCATCAATCCATACTGTTTCATCATTTGGAGGATGAGTTGCCCATGAAGCTGGATTTCCATGTCCCGAGAAAAAGATAAAACCGCATCCTTTGTTGATAGTTTTAACAGTATCCCATGAATTACTAAGGGATCCATCTGATGTCCATAGTTTTACTGGATTGAATCCTGGCATATTGTCAATAGCCATTTGAGTATATACTTCTCCATCAATGTACTGAGTCTTATTTGTATAAGTATCACCAGCTACTACAACCATATTTTTAAACCATGACTCAGAAAATAATCCAGTTTCATAATCAATGATTTTATTTACAATTATTTCAACATCTCTATTATTTCTGCAAGGTAATCGCCCCACACTAACATCTGGGTATAAATCTGGAATATCACTTGCTATATCATTATCAGGCCATTCACTAAAAATTCCATCATTATCATCATCCCAACTTGAGAAGTTACCTTCTGCATCATATATATCTGCATAATATAAATCACTGATAAATTTTCTTTCTGGATAATCGCCATATTTTCTTTCAAGAAAGCTATATCTAACTGGAATAAACCATGATTCCATAAAAGACTGATCTTGCCTACCTCCAACAAGTAAAACATATTTGATATTCCATTCATCAAGAGCTGTTTTTATAAAATATTTGATTTTTTCCGCTTTATCTCTTCCAAACCAAAACATTTCATCATATACTTTTTCAGTGGTAACTAGTTTGGTCTTAATATCCAAATTATTTTTATGTTCCACTAGAGTTTGTAACTTATTTTCAAAAATTTCAGGGGTTATTATTAATAGGTCAAAGAGTTCTAATTCATCAATTGTTGATAAATCCGAATTATGAAAATTTTTATATTGCTTATTTATATTACCTTTTTCGGATTCAACAGCTAAGGTGTTAATAGATAATATAATGATTAATATCAAAATAATATTGCAAATTATTGATATTTTTCTCATATGCTCATTATTAAAATAATTTATAGCATTAATATATTTTTGTCCATAATTTATTATATCTCTATTTATCCTTAATAATATTTAATTTTAATATTATAGAAAATATATTGTGTTATTTGGAAAATCCCAAAGCGAGGGGGAGGGGAGTATAATATCTATGTCCCCTTAAATTATTATCTTTCTTCGTCTATTATTTATTAACATCGGCATCATAATTAGCAAGTAATGATATTATAATTTCTTTTCTCCGCAATTAAAACAATTTTTAGTATGAACACAAATCGTATAACCACATTTTGAACAAGCCCATCTTATTTTTTCAATTGCTACGAATTTTCTGATTCCAATTTTTTTAATATTGTTGAGATTTTCAATCATGCTCATATCATATTTAGTTCTATATCTTTTATCCAAATTATTTATTCTTTTACAAGGAAATTTTTTACATAAATAACAGAATTTCAAATTATTTTTCTTCAATTCTTCACAATTTTTGATATTACAATTTACACGACTAGATAGCTTATTTTTATTACTAATTCTACAACCGAAACATTTATTTTTTTCTCTAAGATACGCTCTGCAAATACCACAATTCATCCCGCAAGGCGCGATAAGTGGACTCTTAATCGATGATTTTGTATTCATGATTTAAGATTCAAAGAGAAATGATTTTTATAATTTTGTAAGAAATTGCATAAGATTTAATTTAATAATCCTATAAATTATCATCATAATCAGTTAGTAATTAAGATTGGAAACAATTTTATATAACAAATAATAATATTTATTTGTTAGAATGATAGAAAGATAATTTTTTTTATTCATAATAATTGCGGATCAACATTACTTGGTCCACCGCATTCTGGAGTATAACAAGTAACATTATGAAAATCACATTTTTCTTTACATGATGGACAAGTATTTGGTGGAATTGCTGCTGTGATTAGAAATCCACATTTTCCACATTTCCAATATGTAAGTCCACATTTTGGGCAAATATCTCCGGAAAATTCACCATCTGAGGTGTATCCGCAGTTAGCACATTCATATTTATCATTTTTATTATTCATTTTCATCGCCGTTTTAAGTTATATCGACTTTATTTATAAATTAATTCAAAAATTTTATATAATTCATATCACGATCAGTAAATTATAATGTTACAAATGTTTCAATTTTATTATTACTTAGTATCCAATTGGTAACTATTCATCTTATATATCCACTTTGTATATATAAATTAACAATTATTAATTATTGAGGTGAAAAAATATGTTATCAGAAAAATCCGTAGTTACCACAATACCAGTG
>JAJISJ010000042.1 GCA_022848765.1 Thermoplasmatota archaeon | reverse complement strand
AATTGTAGAAGAAAAAGGCAAAGTATGGATAATTAAAAAATGTAAAAAACATGGTTCGTTCAAAGATATTTATTTTGGAGATTATAAAATTTATAAAAAATGGATGAAATATAAAATCGATGGAACAAATTCTCCCGATGTAAAGACAAAAATATTAGATTCTCCACCATTATATGACATTCATAAATCTCAAACAGTTCTTACAAATCTATTAATAACAAATAGATGTGATTTAAGATGTAGCTATTGTTTTATGAATGCTGGAGCATCTGGAGTAGTTTATGAACCATCATTAGAACAAATAAGAAAACTTATGATTCAAGCAAGAAATGAGCAACCAATGGGGTCAAAAGCAATTCAAATAACTGGGGGTGAACCAACAATTAGAGAGGATTTATTTAAAATTATTCGAATTGCAAAAGAGGTAGGATTTTCTCATGTTCAGGTAAATACAAATGGTTTAAAACTGGCAGATAGTATTGATTATTGCAAGAAATTAAAAGAAGAAAAAGTCAACACCATCTATATGAGTTTTGATGGTGTTACAAAAAAAACAAATCCCTGGATTGAACAAAATAAAAAAGCAATTAATAATCTTAGAGAAATTAACTTAAAACTAGTTCTTGTACCTGTTTTAATCGGGGAAAAAAATATTCATGAAACTGGTAAAATAGTAAAATTTGCTTTAAAAAATATGGATATTATCAGAGGTGTAAATTTTCAACCAATATCTTTTTGTGGAAAAGTAACAAAAATAAAAGATGAAAGGAGAGAAAAACAAAGAGTAGATTATATTAGAATGATGGAAGAACTTGAAAAAGAATTTAATGGAGCAATTTCAAGAGATGATTTTTATCCAGTTCCATTTGTTTTTCCAGTTTCTAAAATTATTGAATTACTAAGAGGAGAAACTCAGGTGGAATTCACTGCCCATCCAGGTTGTGGTGGTGCAACATATTTATTTATGGATAATGGTAAACCTTTACCAATAACTAGATTTATTGACGTGGAAGGATTATTTAATTTTATTGATAAAGAAAGTGAAATTAAGGGGCCATTAAAAAAATTAAGAATCGCTTCATCATTTCTAAGAAATATTGATAAATTTGTTGATTATAATAAGGCTCCTCAAGGATTTAATCTTAAAAAATTATTGAAGGATGTCGCGATCGGTGGTAGTTATGATTCGTTGAGAGGGTTTCATTATAAGAGTCTATTTATTGGATCTATGTGGTTTCAAGATGCATTTAATTTAAATATTGATCGTTTACAAAGATGTGTTATTCATTATACAACTCTTGAAGGTATAGTTCCATTCTGCTCCTATAATGGATTAGGAATTGGAGATAAAATAAGAGAAAAACATTCTGTTCCAATAAAAGAATGGGAGAAAATAACTGGTAAATCCATGAAGGATGATCTAAGAAAAGATGTACCTTTAACCTAGTAATTATAATTTATCAAATTTATTTTTCAAAATAATTATAAAATTATTTTAATTATCCACATAAATACTATACCCAATATAAAGATCAACATCGTAAAAGTTGATTTTCTTATATCAACTTCTTTTTTAATTTCAGGAATTAAATCAGTCGCAGCAATGTAGATAAAACCTCCGGCTGCAAACGATAATAAAATATAAACATAATTTTCAATTATATTTGATAGTAAATATCCAACAAAACCTCCTATAACAATAGTAAATGCAACTAAAAAATTTAATATTAAAGCTTTTTTCTTTTCAAATCCACCATAAATCAATACACCAAAATCACCAATTTCTTGGGGTATTTCATGGGCAACAATAGCAATTGTTGTAGTAAATCCTAATGGTATGGAAACCATAAAACCAGCAGCAATTATTAATCCATCTATAAAATTATGTATTGAATCTCCAATAAGATTCATATAATGGAAAGTATGAACATCACATTTCCCATCATGACAATGCCTCCAATGAAGAATTTTTTCAATTATAAAAAATATAATAAAACCTATTAAAACAATAATAAATATATTTGATCCACTTGCTACTTCAATTGACTCTGGTATTAAATGAAGAAAAGCTCCCCCCATTAATGCTCCAGCAGAGAGACTTACAAGAACAAGTACAATTTTTTTTAAAATATTTTCATTAATTGATAAAGTGAAAATACCAATAAATGCAATAAAAGTTATCATTATCGTTGATATTAAAATATATGCAAGTTCAATCATAATATATCTCCATTATAACAAAATATCTTTGTAATTTAAGATTAGTTAAATAACTTTTTATTTTAGAAATAAATAGTAAAATAATAAATTTTGCTTAAAATTTAAAAACAAAAATTATTAATATCATTCAATATAAATAATAATTATATTAAAAAATAATGTTAATTTGGTATTATCATGAGAAAACAAAAAATTGGTATATTAAAAATATCAATACTTACGAGTATCATTATATTCGGAATTTTCTCCTCATCAGTTTTAAGTGAAAAACAAAATACAAAAAATATCAATTTAAATTATAATATTATATCTAAAGATGATAAAGACATATTTCTTCAAAGAGTAGAACATTATCTATATTTAAAAGCTGAGGAAAGTGAACAAAATTTTATTGTCAATTACTCTTTCCCACCTGATTACAATCATCAAGTGCCAATTTTATTGGAAATATTTGATGATAGCACTGCAAATATTATTGAATATGATATTGTAGATGATTTTAATAAACCAAATCAATTGGCAAAATTTATAATTGGATCTATTCAAAAAGATGAAATTGTTTTAATTCATTTTACATGTTGGGTTTTATTATTCAACAATGATTTTTCTGATCTTCCTTATTATGTTAAAATTCCAAATAGAAAAGAAATTCCTGAAGAATATATAATTTGGCTTTCTTCTACAAATGTAGTACAGAAAAATAGAGTTTTAATAAAATATCATGCTCAGAATTTAAAAGGAGGGGGAGATAATCTAATAAATTTTGCGAGTAACATATCAGATTTTATTAAAAATCATAGATATTTTTTATTCCTCATTCAATTAAATTTAAAAGTATTTTTTTCACAAGATGCTCTAACAACTCTATTTATTAATGGAGAAAATGTGGGACGATCTCACCTAGCTTGCGCCTTATTAAGATCTAATAATATCCCCTCAAGAGTATTATTAGTAAATAATGATCAAGGATTCTGGACTCAAATGCATTATATGGTAGAATATTATTGCCCTAATTATGGATGGGTTTTAATTGATTCTACAATGGGAAAAACACCGTATGAAACAAATAAGCAAATAATTAATAGAATATGCTATCCATCAGATGAAGATGATACAAAGAAAGATTATATAATACCATTTATGAAAGGAGAAGAACAATGGCTATGGATAGATAATGAAAATATTTATCCATATTATATTGATTGTGATGAGGGAAGTAAATCCCAAATGTTTAGTGAGAATCAAATAACAACAAATTCATTTACTGCTGATTATGCTTTTTTTATTACACAAAGTGTTTTTCATCAATATCGAAAATATTTAGGAGAAAATTTGAATGAACAGAACTTATTACATTTAGATAATGCAATCGATAATCAAAAAAAAGGTATAAACGAATTTAAAGAAAATCAAGATATAAATGAATATATTTACCATATGGATAAAGCATATGATGAATATAAGCAAATTGAACATTAATCAAATTAAAAATATAAAGAATTTTATTCATCCCATATACCCTGAATATTCTCATCACAGAATAAACAATGATTATTTTTAATTTTAACACTTGAAATATTAAATACATTTCTCTTAATAATTAGATTTTTACAATTAGGACAAAAAGTATCTTCTCCATTCCCAACATTGCCTTGATAAACATAATTTAACCCTGCATTTTTTCCAATTTTGATGATATTATTCAGCGTCTCAACTTTAGTTGATGGGCAATTTTCTAATTTATAATCCGGATGAAATCCTGTGACATGCCATGGTATATTTTCATCAATATTTTTAATAAAATTTGCAATCATTTTTATCTCATCTTTTTTATCATTATATCCTGGAATTATGAGAGTAGTAATTTCAATCCAAATACCAAGATCATAGAATTTCTGAATAGTATCTAAAACAGGTTGAAGTTTAGCTTTACAAGTATCTCTATAGAATAAATTATTCATGCTTTTTAAATCAATATTTGCACCATTTAAATATGGAGAAATCATTTCTAAAGCTTCATTAGTAATATATCCGTTAGTGACAAATATGTTTTTTATTTTATTTTTACTAGCAATTTTTGATATATCATAAGCAAATTCATAAAAAATTGTAGGCTCAGTATAAGTATATGCAATAGATTTACATCCTTCTTCAATTGCATTTTTAACAATATCCTCAGGTAGTATGGTTTTTCCATATATCTCTTTGTTTTCTTTTTGCGATATATTATAATTCTGACAATGTAAACATTTAAAATTACAACCTTCAGTTGCTATTGAATATGTTTTTGAACCTGGATGGAAATGAAATAATGGCTTTTTTTCTATTGGATCAATACTTTGAGCAATAACTTTGCCATAAACTAATGAAAATAAAACACCATTATTATTTTCTCTTACATTACAAATACCTCGATCCCCATTTTTTATAATACATCTATGATTGCATAAACTACATTTTACCTTTTTCCGATCTAATTTTTTATAAAATAATCCTTCTTTCATTTTTACCTCAATAATTTTTATATAATACTATTAACAATTATATAATCAACTCATAAACGAAACATTTTATAGTAATATATAGATTTTTTATTTAATTTTGTAATTCCATTTTTCTTTAAATAATTAATTTTGAAATTTAACTTCTAAATTAAAAGCTTAAATATTTTTTTAATAAAATTTATTAAAATTATAGCTAAACTTATCAGTGTTTTATATATTTAAGATGATAAATGAAATTAATATCATGGAATATAAATGGAATAAGAGCAGCTTATAAAAAAGGCTTATATGAATGGCTAATTAAAGAAAAACCAGATATTCTTTGTGTGCAGGAAATTAAAGCTCTACCTGATCAAATACCAACTATATTAAAGAACAATCCTGAATATTTTGTTTATATTAACTCAGCAAACAGGAAAGGATATAGTGGAGTAGCAACTTTTGCAAAACAAAAACCTAAGAACGTTATAACAAATTTTGGTATAGATAAATTTGATATTGAGGGAAGAATAATGATTACTGAATTCTCCAATTTTGTTTTATTTAATATTTATTTTCCCAATGGGAAAAAAAATCAAGAAAGATTAAATTATAAATTAGATTTTTATAACGCTTTTCTCTCTTATACTGATAATATAAAGATTAAAGGTAAAAATATCATAGTGTGTGGCGATTTTAATACTGCACATAAAGAAATTGATTTATCAAGACCAAAGCAAAATGAAAAAAATTCAGGTTTCTTACCTATTGAAAGGTTATGGATTGATACTTTTATTGAACATGGCAACGTAGATACATTCCGATATTTTAACAAAGAACCAAATCAATATACTTGGTGGGATCAAAAAACACGTTCTCGTGAAAGAAATATAGGATGGAGGATAGATTATTTTTTCATAAATAATGGATTAATACCTAATCTATCTAAATCATTTATTTTACCTGAAATTATGGGTTCTGATCATTGTCCTATTGGAATAACTCTAAGAGATTAAAAGGAGATTAATATATGAATGATAGCTTAAAATTTATTTATAATCAACAAAAAGAATTATCGACTTATTCAGGTATTTCAGCACTTTTAGGTTGGGATCAGATGACGTATATGCCAAAATTAGGGATTGATAAAAGATCTCAACAAAATTCATTGATTTCTCGGATCATGCATGAAAAAATTATTTCTAATGAATTTTGGAATCATATAAAAAAATTAGTAAAACCAAATAATTTTGATAAATTACAGATAAAGGATCAAATAGTGGTAAAAAGACTATATAAAGATGTTCAAAAATCTAGAAAAATACCATCAAAATTTGTTGAAGAATTATCAAAAACTACAACAATTTCATATAATGCTTGGGAGGAATCAAGAAACAAAAATAACTATAAAATTTTTTCACCTCATCTAGAAAAAATAATTGATTTTAAAAAAAAATATTGTGATATAATAAATATTCCAGGCCACATATATAATAGCCTTCTTGACGATTATGAAGAAGGAATGACGGTGAAGGTATTAAAAGAGGAATTTAATCACCTCGAAATTAAACTAACTCAAATACTTAACAAAATTAAAAAATGTGAGAAATATAAAAATCAAAATAATTTGAATATAGAAATTAATTCAAAAAAACAACAAAAAATTTGTGATTTTATAATCTCTAAAATGGGTTTACCAAGGGATAAATCTAGAATTGATATATCAACCCACCCTTTTACTACATCAATAGGAAATAATGATGTAAGAATAACCACTAATATAAAAAACACTAAACCGTTTTTTTCCCTTTTTTCAACGGTTCATGAAAGTGGTCATGCATTATATGAACTTGGTATTTTAAAAGGAGAATATTTAGATACCGTAATTTCAGATGCTCCTTCTTTAGGTATGCATGAATCTCAATCACGTTTTTGGGAAAATATGATTGGAAAAAGCATATCATTTTGGAAATTTTTTTATCCTTATTTAATGAAAAAAGAATTTAAAATAAATAATAAGATTAATTTTGATTTATTATATGATTACATAAATCAAGTAAAACCTTCTCTAATTAGAATTGAGGCTGATGAATTAACTTATTGTTTGCATGTTATTTTAAGATTTAATCTTGAATTAGATTTGATATCTGATAAATTAACTGTTAGTGAACTACCACAATTATGGAATGAAAAAATCTATAAACTTCTTGGAGTAAAACCTAATAATGACAAAGATGGTGTATTACAGGATATGCATTGGAGTGGGGGTAATTTCGGATATTTTCCAACTTATGCGATAGGATCAATATATGCAGCACAAATATTTGACAAATTACAAAAAGAAATTCCAACTGTAAATAATGAAATTGAATTAGGAGATTTTTCAAATATTATTAATTGGTTAAAAATTAATATATATAATAAAGGTAGAATAATTACAGCTGATGAAGTTATAAAAAATATTTGTGGAGAAAATTTAAATTCTGAGGTATATACTAAATATTTAAAGAAAAAATATTTCAAAATATATGATTGTAATTAAAAATAATAATAGATAAATTTAAGCACCAAATTTATCTAATCTCTTTGCGTGCGCCAATGCAAGAGGCATCAAATCAATTGCTGGAAAACGAGGGCCAAGACCACCTTTAACACAATCACGTTCCCCAAAATGATCTAATTTATCACCTCTACAATATTCAGACCAAAGTAGTACTGGTACAGGATGCCAACTATGATGTTTTAATAATGCTGGGGTAGAGTGATCCCCTGTTATAATAATAACATTAGGATTTAAATCTAATAATTTTGGTATATATTTATCAACCTCTTCAATGACATTAATTTTTCTATTAAAATCACCATCTTCTCCAGCACTATCACTACCTTTTATATGAATATAAAAAAAATCAAATTCATTCCAATTTTCTTCTAATTTTTTAAATTCGTTATCTATTGTATTTCCGGTCTCAATTATGGTCATTCCTAGTAATTTTGAAATACCCCTATACATTGGATATGAGGCGATAGCTGCAGATTTAAGTCCAAAATTTTCTTCAAATGATGGCCATTTAGGTTTTTGTGAAAAACCTCTCAATAGAATCATATTTGCTGGATGATGAACCTGTAAAATTTCATAAGATTCTTCAATAAATTTTTTAATATAATCAGATGTTTTTTTAGATTGATATAATGTTGGTCTCGCTTGAAAAGGTTTAACATCAATATCTTGTGGATCAGTATCAGATATATCTGCAGATAAATTTTTTCCTCTTAAAACTAATAAAAATCTATGTTCTTTCAGAGGTTCAATAAATATATCTATTCCAGGTAATTTAATTTCCCTTAAAAGATCACATAATTTTTCATTTTCAGTAGTAGAAATCCTACCAGCACGTCTATCTATAACTAATCCTTTTTCATCTACTGTACAAAAATTACCCCTAGCAGCGACATCTTCTTGATGTAAACTAAAATTTATACCTAGAGCTGAAAGAACACCTCTACCAACCTGATATTTAATAGGATCATATCCAAATAAGGATAAATGTCCAGGTCCACTACCTGGTGTTATTCCAGAACCAACGGGTTGTTGTAAACCACAAATACCTTTTGATGCAAGAGAATCTAAATTAGGAATTTTTGCAGATTCTAATTCAGTTAAACCATTTTGTTTTGATGGTAATCCACCAAGACCATCAATTACTAGAAATACAATTTTTGATTTTGATTGTTTTTTTAATTTACGAATAAAATCTAATTCCATTTTCAACCTCTCCAATTCATCAGTTCTATATAATATTTAATATTACCATTTCTTAATAAGTATTCTTATAATAACAATTTATTTTGAGTATTAAAAATGAATATTTATCATTTTGGCTAACTGAAACTAGAGTTTTTAAAGAAATATAAATCTAAATTTCCCTAATCATTAGAATCATTGTTCCCGTTATTGCCATTGGAAAAATCTATTATTTTATATGTATAACTATAATTCATAAAACTCTTATAACTTAAATATTTCCGCCATTGATATTTTAAAGTCCATGTAGCAATTTTATTATTATTTCCTCCACGATCATCAACAATTTTTTTATTATCCAAATGAATAAAATTATCTTGATTCATACTTTTAATCCCTATAATAATTGGATTGTATAAAATAAAAAACAAGGAAAAAGATAAAAATTTATGGAAAAAAAGTTTAATTTTTTCCTTTTAAACTATTTGTCCCTATTAATGTTTTAGTATCCGTAACACCTTTTATTGATCTAATTTTACTAATGACAATTTCTCCGATAGAATCAATATCCACAGTTTCAATTTTTAATAAAATATCATACTCGCCAAATAAAGGATGTACTTCAATTATCTCTGAGGTATCTTTTAGCTTTTTATACACTTCTTTTTCGTATAGAGGGCTGATACTTAATAATGCAAATCCAGTTGCCATACAAACCAAATACTATTAGTTAATCAAAAAGTTTTCTTTTTTCGTAATATATCTAATAAAATATGAATTGTATCCTATAAATTGTATTCTTTAAGAAGATAGTATACATTTCTTTAAAACATGCAGAATAAAATGGATTTTAAT
>JAJISJ010000041.1 GCA_022848765.1 Thermoplasmatota archaeon | reverse complement strand
TTTAAGAGACATAAACCCTAACCGATTAATAGGATCAAATTCATCTTCAGTATGAATAATAAGTTGCTTATAACCTTTATTTTCTAAATAACCCATTATGGAAAATGCAGCATTTTCTAAAAATAATGATGTTGCGTTTCCAGATGCTTTTTTCCCTAACTTTCCATATTGAGCACCTAATACAATTGCATATGGAAACATATTTAGGAATTTTTTCAAATCAATGGGTACTCCACTTTCCATTTTCTTTAATAAATGCATTTCTGCAATACCATAAATATCAATTTCTAGTTTTTCAATATATTTTCTAAGATTTTCTGTTTCAATTATCTTTTGTTCCTCCATGTTATTAACTCATCTAAATTATTATGCAAAACTACCTCATAATAAATAAAAACAGCGTTATATATAGTATAATAGCAACTATTGTAAAATTATTACTTGCTGATTATGATGGAGATGGATATTATTTATTTCTATTGATTTTCCAATTAATACCCCTTTTCCTTAATTCTTTTAACAAATAATCCATACATTCAGGTTTTTTCCCCATATATTCAGGTGGCGAAATACCTTTATGTGAATATAATCCATCAGCAACCATTCTTAATGCTATTGAAGCTGTATAACCAGTTGTTCTTGCCATTGAAGTAATATTTGTATTGGGACAATATTTATCGAATAATTCAATCGTATAGTTTGATTTTTTACCATTTTTAATGCCATTAATTATTGATCTAAAGATAGTAATATCTGCTTCTCCATCTTTCATTTTCCAGTTTGGAAATAATATTTTACTTGTAAATTCCAAAGGACTTATTTTGATATTATCAAATCTTATTGTTTTATTTTTATTGAAGAATCCTAATTCCCTAAGAACTATCATTTTTTCAATGTGACCAGGGTATCTTAATGTTTTCTCCTTCATATTTGATGCATTTATTGTCTTTATCATTGTCCGCAGCCCATCAGTGTTAAATGCTTCAAGGGTTCCAATTTTTGGGAAGAATATATATTCCGAATCTGATAAAGCAGGTTTTTCTTTCAAACCACCATTTACTATAAATCGAGCAGGCCTGATATATTCTTCTATAACATCTATTGGTGAAAAAACTGCTTTATATTCACTTGGCCATTCTCTAATCTGAGGTAATCCACCTACATATGTAAGAATACTGTCAATTTTATCTAATTCCATTGATGCTTGCATTATTAATGCACTGCCCATTCCAGGGTATAATCCACAATCCATTATCATTGTAACATTATTTTTTAGTGCTAGTTTATCAAGTTGAAAAGGGTCTTCTTTGTAAAATGATATACAAACTGAATTTTTCTTTGCTTTTATTATCGCTTTTGCAGTTTTAAATCCCATGAATCCTGGCATTGCATTTATAACCATATCAAACTTATTTACTACTGATGTTACCTCTTCTGATTTGGATATATCTTTCTTAATAGTTGAAATGTTAGAAAATCTTTCAGATATTTTTTTTAGTATTATTTCATTGATATCACAAATTGTAACATTATATTTTTTATCATTTGCTAAATCTAATGCAATTACACTCCCAATTCTGCCTCCACCTAATATAATAACGTTCATTATATTATCCTCAAATGAGTATTTTACGATGATTAATTCTTCTATTTATAAATTTTTTTAACATTATTAATTGCTGACTATGATGTTAATAGTATGATGATTCAGATTAATTATCCTATAAAGAAAGATATTCATTTTTTACAATACATTTAAAATAAAATTTCTGTCACGTTATAATTCTTACTCAACCCTAGATTATTAACATTTAGATTATTTATGATAATTTGGAAAATCTCTTGAAAATCTATATTGTAACATTGTTCCTGTGGTCCAGCAATTGAATCATATTTTCTACATAAAATTTCATTTGGATGACTACCAAACAAAGTATATGCATAGCTTGCATCAGCACAATTTCCTTCAGTTGCCCAAAATACCATTTGATTGTCAATTATAAATAAATCATTGGTTATATCTGTACACGTAGAGTTACGAGCCATATTCCTAAAAACATCCAATTCTATAGACACTTTTTCTGTTTCAGAGAAATAAATAGCATAGATTCCACTTATTGCAAATAATATTACAGCTATTGCCACAATAATTATTATCCAATCTGTTTTCTTCATCATCTTATTATTACCTGGAGATTATGATATTCATAGGATGAATTAGTAATATCCAGTTTCAACACTTGTAATTGTTGTTAGTAATATAGTAATTAATACAATAATCAATACGGCCATACCAAAGAACATACCATATGTTCCATAATTATCTCCATCTTTTTTGGCAAAATACCCAAGTATGATTGCTAATATTCCTAATATCATACCAATTATCATTCCATAAAGTCTATTATCTACGAATGAAAAGAAGAAAAAACCTATGAAATAAAGAATTAGACCTAATATTCCTGAGATAACAGATGCTATTCCAACTACAGAATGTTGTCTATTTTCTATCATATGCAAAAAATGATTATTATGATTGTATTATATAAGATTGTGTAAAATGTTTGGGAGGGACCCAATAAACTTGCTGATTATGATGAGGATGGATAGGATGAGCGGATTTATAAATCTTAAGTCATTTCAAGAATATAATATGATTAAAAAAGGACGGGGTTGAATTATAATAGAAAATCTATCAGAAAAAATATGGGGTTTTATTAGATTTATACGACCTGAGATCATTATTCTTGGCATAATTTGTGTTTATATCGGAGCCCTTGTTGCAGGATCTGATATATTTTCTTTTAAGTTGTTATTGGGAATGTCAGCTGTGTTTTGTATAGGAGCTGGTTGTCATCCATTTAACGATTATTTTGACTATGAGATAGATAAGATTAGTCATCCTAACAGACCTCTCCCTTTAGGATTATTTAAACCCATTTCTGGTATGTACTTTGGTTTATTATTTTTTGTAATAAGTTTGATGTTGTCATCGTTAATTAACATTTTTTGTTTTTCAATAAATATCCTAGGCATCTCCCTAATATTTTTCTACGAATCATCATTAAAAAACAGAGGTTTGGTTGGAAATATATTTGTCGCCTTCACCGTTTCATTATCATTCATTTATGGTGGTGCTATTGTAGGTGATCTTTTCAAACCAATATTTTTTACTTTGATTACTTTTTTTATTTTCTTTGGCAGAGAAATTATAATGGATGTCCGGGATTTTGAAGGTGACAAAAAAACTCGAGTGACCTTACCATTAATAATTGGAAAAGAATTCGCAGTGTATTTAGCAAGTGTCATGGTAATAATTTCTATAATAATACTTTTTATTCCATATTTTTATGGTTTGTTTAGTATTTGGTACGAACTTCTAGCTATACCTTTGGCTTTATTCACAATTTATGCTATATCCCTTTCACTTTTTGATTTGAGAAATGTTAGTAAAACAGCAGAAATGTTACGAATAACAATGATACTCGGGTTAATCTTGTTTATAATTGCTATATTTATGTAATCTCATTTTCCAATAATCTTTCTCAACAGTTTATCTATAAGTTGAATTCTTTATTACAACTTATTATATCCTTGTTAATAATCTATTAAGTTTGATGTAATGGTAGACACTTAAAAAAAAATATTTTTTGTTGTTTCACAAATATAGAGGCATTAAACTTTGAATAAGTATGATCCATGGGAACATATCTGTTCTATAAACTTATTATTTCTGATTGTAAACTGGAGTTCAAATCCCTTGCACTGTAAATTTTATTTGTAACATTATTACTTGCTGATTATGATGTCTTCTAGTATTTTTCAATTATAAACATATAAAAATTTGCATTTAAAAAAAATCATTATTGTAGCAAATAAGCTAGAAACCCCTAATAATGCAAAGGGTATCCAAATACCAAAAATATCTGCTAATAAACCACTTAAAAAAAGGACAACTGTACCAAATCCTAATTGAATTGTAAATATATAGCCAAAGGTTTTTCCTTCAACGGTTTGATGTGTAGCTTCTGAAACAAAAGAAAATAGTGCAGGAAAACTCAAAAAAGTTGATAATCCTAAAAGAATTACGATAATCACAATTATATGAATGGAGGTGGAAATTGTAAGTAAAAGACTCATTAATCCTATTATAATATAGGACAAAGTAATAATGGTTTTACGTCTAATATATGATTGGATTTTTCCATAAAAAAGACACGCAATTACTCCTATCCCCACCCAAAGTGATATTATCAACCCAATAGATGATAATGTAAGATTTGTCTTTTCATCTAAGAATAAAGGTAAATAACTAATTGTCAATCCATAACTTAAACTACTAACAACAAAAAGAGGAATCAGTAATCTAAAACGTTTAATTATAAAAAACCATTCAACAATTGCCTCAGAAACAGTTTGTTTTTTATTTTTTAAAACTCCGACTATCAGTAACTTTTTTGGTGTATACCTAGTTAGATATAAGCCAATAAATAAACATACTAAACCCAGTATTGACCAAATATAGAGAGGAAAGATCCACCCTAAACTTACTGCAATAAAAAGTGTTGTTAGTATAGCTATAAATGCACCAAAATCACCAAATGCACTTTGAATCCCCATTGCCCAATCAAGCCTATCCTTTTTGAATATTCTTGATATTAATCCTATGCCCACAGGATGGAAAAAACTTGATGAAAATCTGATCAAAAATACTAACAATACTAATGTAAAAAAATTTTGTGATAAAGATAACATAAACATCGAACCACTTAGTATCAAAACCCCTGAAATGAGCAATGTTCTACTATTATTAGAATCAAAAGCTCTCCCAACAGCGATTTCAGTAAAAAGAGATATTGCTAGTCCACCACCAGTTATGAATCCAATCTGTGTATAAGATAAATTAAACATTTCTTTTAATATCGGAAATAGCAAAGGAATTACTGCAAGTGAACCATCATTAAAACCGTGGAAGAGGCTTACAGTTGAAAGAATACTATGTTTATCGTTCATATTGAATTATCCTCTTACTATGAAATGGGCATCTGATATCTCTATATAAAAAATTAATTTTATTACTTGCTGATTATGATGAAGATGGATGAAAATACCATTTAGTTTGATGCAGATATGTTAACTATTTATATTATCTAATTTACTGCTGGTTTTGTCATTGTTGTGCAATGAATAGCCGTAAAATAATTAATTACCATGGAAATTTAATTTATAATCAGTATCTGGAGTATTTTCTAAATCAATCACTCTTGTTGAATTTTTAACTTTGTCAAACCATGGTAACTCATTTTTTAGTTTTGATCGTGGTTTTAAATTAATAGACCCTGCATCATAGCATCGTTGGATTCCCCAATATCCATTATTTGATTTTCCCTCATGATTATGACCATATAAGATAGCATCAATAGAAATACTATCGTTTATTGCACTTTCAAGTATTTCACAAAGTTTGTTAGAATCCTTTAGTTGATGTAATGGTTTCCGATCAAATGGATGATGATGTAGATATATTACACGTTTTTTGCATGATTGAATATTATCTTTTCTTAGGCGATTATTTAAACGATTTAATTGTTCGCTCCCTAGTTCCCCCTCAGCCCATAAACGGTCATACCAATGTAACTCTGCTGCCATAGAGTCCAATCCAATAAAGGCAATATTATCTATAACGTTAATTATTGGATATTTTCTATTTTCATTGAAAAAATTCTGCTTAAATAAATTCACAAATTTTTTATCACCAAATGATCCAGTACCGTAATCATGATTTCCGGGGATCACAAGAATACTTTCATATCCTGCGTCTTTTAAATAATTAAATTCATCTTTTATTTGGTTATAACTCTCAGAATTATTTGCATTTTCTACAAGATCACCAGTAATTATAACTATAAAATCCGATGGGTTACCAATAACTCCACCAATTAATTTAATAACGATTTCATGAAATGTTTCTGAAAAGTTTTTATATCCTATGTGAAGATCGCTCATGTGCAAAATTTTTTTCATATTAATACCTCGTTTTAATTGAAAAAAGATATTAGCAGTTAATTACAACAGACATTAAAATACACATATTAAAAAATATTCAAAACTAAAAAAAATTTAAATATTAAAAACAACATTATTTAAATTGACTGACAGTCGGTCAATTAGAGGAATGAAATATCAGAATAACGAAAAATCCTGAAGAAAGAAGAAAAGAACTAATAGGTATTGCAGAACAATTATTCATAAAAAAAGGATACGAACAAACTGCAGTATCAGATATTGTCAACAAAGCAAAAGTTGCACAAGGAACATTTTATTATTACTTCAAATCAAAAGAAGAAATCTTAGATGCAATAATAGATAGATATATTAATTTAACAGTTGAAGGAATGCAAAAAATTGCAGATGAAAAAGAATCTAATGCTATTGATAAAATCGTAAAAATCTTCTTATTTTCATCATCTTTTAGAAATGACAGGAAAAGTATCATGCAGTATTTACATGAAGATAAAAACACCCACCTTCATCAAAAATTTGAAAAAAAAATCCCTTCAGAGACTGTAGGGCCCCTTTCAAAAATAATATCTCAGGGCGTGGAAGAAAAAATATTTGATACAAAATATCCGAAAGATGCTGCAAGTGCTTTTATTGGTGTAACAGCCATGGTTCTTAGAGGAATTGACAATGCAGATTATCAATCAAAAGAATGGATTAGGAAATTTAGTGCTACTTTTGATTTTCTTGAAAGAATATTAGGCACAGATAAAGACTTATTATTTAATGCATACAAGGAAAAAGGAGGAAAAATATGAGTTTGTTCAAACCATTATTATTAAGTCATTCAATTGAGATAAAATCATCACCTGAAAAAATATGGGATTTCTTCAAGAATATTGAACAGAATTATACAACTTGGCATTCTGATGATCATGTGAAATTCCACTGGACCAAAGGAAAATCATTGGATGAAGGGTCAACTATTTACTCTGAACAATATGTCATGGGAAAAATTACAAAATATAAAGGGATGGTTGCTGAAATTATCCCAAATAGAAAAATAACATTCAAATTTTTTTATCCTGTTTCCCTGATATCTCCTAAAATTGAATGGTTAATTGAACCAAAAGGTTCAAACACAGTTTTTACAGCAATTACATACATGAGAGCAGGCCATCTTTATAAAAAACTCTTCAAAAAAGGAATGAAAAATATTATCGAAGCACATTATAAACATGTTGCAGAAGAAGGTGAAAATCTTAAAAAGATATTGGAGGAATAGCAATATGAACGAAAAAAGTAAATTTATATTTCCTATTGGATATCATAAATTTCATAGGAAACAGGTATTCAATTTTCAATTAAATCGCTGGCATTCCCTTGGATATTCAAGTTTTGAAGATATTAAGGATGTGGGTCAAAGAATTAATACTTTTGAAGATTGGAACTCTGAAATGGTAAAACTAGCGGAAAAGGCGGAATCTGAAAATAGATTAATCAATGCTGCTTTTTATTACCGTGCTGCTGAATTTTATATTCTACAGGAAAATTCTGAAAAGATGCAAATGTATGATAAATTCAGCAATCTTTTTTACAAAGCCATTGAAAAAGACAATATTGAAAGATTGAAAATCCCGTATTTAAAAGGATTTTTACCCGCAATAAGAATCGCTCCAATTGGAGAAAAAATCGGAACCTTAATTGTACATGGAGGATTTGATTCATTTATCGAGGAATGGTATTCTCCAATGAGATACTTTTCAGATCGTGGCTATGAAGTAATTGGTTTTGAAGGCCCTGGTCAGGGTGCAGCTATAAGAAAATACAATCTTGCTCTCGATTGGAAGTGGGAAAAACCTGCAAAAGTAATTCTTGATTATTTTAAACTAGATGATGTCAGCTGGCTTGGAATATCAATGGGGGGTTGGTTTTGTTTTAGAGCATCAGCCTATGAATCAAGAATAAAAAGAGTAATTGCATCAAGTATTGGATATGATTACATAGGCACAATGAATATTATGCTTCAAAAAATGCATAATCTTTTTCTTAAACGTGCAAGGAATCTGTCAAATAAGATGCTCCTAAAGGCAATTAAAAAAGGGGAGGGAATGCAAGCTTGGCAGACTGCTCAGTTGATTTATATCACTAAAAAAGAGATTCCCATGGATGCATTTGAAGTAATGATGGAATTGAATGCTGAAAATCTTCATTCAGAAATGGTGAAACAGGATGTTCTCATTCTAACAGGTAGAAACGATCATTTTATTCCTTTTAGAGCTCATGATATGCAGATAAAAGCATTAACACATGCTAAGTCAATTACTGCAAAGGTTTTCACTAGAGAGACACATGCTCATAATCATTGTCAGATAGGAAATATTGGTCTCTCTCTTGATATTATGGGGAAATGGATTAAAGAAAAATCTTAAAATAATTCCAAAAAATGGCTATTCACCTATGTGTTTGTTAAAAATTAGCATTATTACATGCTGATTAAAATGTTGATGGATAGATTTATGAAAAAAATTGAAATTTCATAACATCTCTTTCTTAATAAAATATGTCACTCTCACCCGACTTATCTTATGAATCGAGGAAATGTTTTAAGAAAGAAAAAAAGAAAGATATTTAAATAAAGATTGTTAAAATCTAGGCGATTTCGAAAAATTTATCTAATATCTTTTTGGTTTATTTTTCTGAAAACATTCCCTACAATAGACAGGTCTAGATCCATCTGGCTTGAAAGGGACTTCTGTTTCCTTATTGCATTTTGCACAGGTTACCTTGTGCATTTCTCTTTTTTCATCATACATTTTTACAATTTTCCTTTCGGTTCAATTAGAACTTTAAATCTGGTAGATTAAAAATTAGTATTTAAAGATTCTCTTTATTTGCCCCATAGTAAAAAACCATTCTATCCAGAAACCAAAGTTTAAACAAAAATGGAATTGACGCGAAAAACATTGTCTCCCAAAACAGATTCATATATGTAGTATAAATTGCAATTATAAAAAAAAGAGCAGGAATAATAGTAAAAATGATGTTAATATCTTTATATCTCTTATTTGCAGTCCAAAGTTTCTCCCCCAAAACTCCTTTACTCATCCAATTATCATAATTTTTTGGTTTGGGAAATATTCTTGGGTTGATTATAAACCAAATAATAACGAAAAGAAGCCCCACAGGCATAAACCAATTTGCAGAAGGTTCATTTAAAAAATCACTTAAAAACCAAAAAGGAAAGTATAATAGAGGATAAGTAATCATTCTTGTCCATCCACTCCAAGGATTTGCATGTTTTTCCCATGTTTTATTTTCCATAATTGCCATAAATATCTTCCCAACTTACTAAAACATCATTATCTTAATAAATGTGTTTAATTGTTGATTATGATGTAGATGGATAGGATGATAAAATATGGAAATTTGAAATTATTTAAGAAAATTCATAATATTCTTAATTCATTTGAGTTAATGCAATAATATTACCCTCAGTATCTTTAAACCATGCTGATTTGAAATT
>JAJISJ010000040.1 GCA_022848765.1 Thermoplasmatota archaeon | reverse complement strand
TGTTTTTTAGAATTAACCTCAGATGATATTTTTTTTGCACATTGAATTTCTTTATTATGCTGCTGTCCATAACTAAAAGTTAGAGAATAAATATCGTAATCTAATTGTTTTGCTATATAAGCTGTTACGCATGAATCAAGGCCGCCCGATATTAAACAAACCGTTCTTTTATTTTTCATTTATCATTTACCATTTAAATTCATTAATATTCTTGCGCCTTGCCCAAAACCTTCATCAATACCTAATTCAATTTTTGTGATATTTTTATATTTTTTAATTTTCTTAATAAATTTTTCTAAAATGTATAATGACAATTTTTCAGCAGAAGTTGAATCTATTGGTAATATAACACAATCCTCCTTAGGAAAAACATATGTTTTTCCAAGAGTTTTCATCGTTAGACTATTTTTATTAATTATTATCTTTGCAAATTTACTATTTTTAGGTATAATTATCTTATGATCAATTTTTTTTATAATATCTTTTAATTGATTTTTTATTATTGTAAAATCTAATATAATCCCTTTATTATCTGGTTCACCATATAATTTTGCATATAATGCATAGGTATGACCATGTAGTCTTCCACATTTTTCATATTCTGGAATTACATGTGCTGATGAAAATCGTATTTTCTCTTTCCATCCATCAATAAAAATATATGATTTCATAATATCACTCTTTTAATTTTTTTGTATAATCTTTTATAGCTTTATGAATGGCATCTGCTGCTAAATTAGAACAATGCATCTTAAATTCAGGTAAACCACCTAGTTTTTTTGCAATATCTTCTCTTGTTAAACCCATTGCATCTTGAATTTTCATACCTTTAGCTATCTCCGTTGCTATACTTCCACTAGCTATTGCTGCAGCACAACCATATGTTTTAAAAGAAATATCTTTAATTATTTTTTTTTCTATCCTAAGATAAATTGTCATAACATCTCCACAGGTTTTACTCCCTACAGTTCCTATTCCATTAGCGTCTTTTATTTCACCAACATTTCTTGGATTATAGAAGTGATCTTTTACAATTTTAGTATATTCGATTTTCATTAAATCTACCAAGTATTTATTTTATATGGGGGAGATTTGCCTTAATTTTTTTACAACTTTAGGTATTAACTCTGATGCATATAATATTTCTTCTTCAGAGTTTTCTCTCCCCAACGTTAGTCTTAATGAACTCTGTAATTGATTTTGATTAAGTCCTAATTCTTTTAAAACATGAGATGAATAGAGTTTTTTTGAAGAACAAGCTGAACCTGTTGATGTAGCTATTCCTTTTTCATCTAGCATCATTAAAAGTGATTCTCCGTCTATATTTTTAACATGAAAATTTATGTTATTCACCAATCTTTTTGTAGGATGACCATTTAGATAAGTATCGCTAATTTTTAATAAATTATTTATTAATTTATCTCTTAGTTTTTTAATATGTGGAATATCTATATTCATTCTATTTTGACCAAGTTCACATGCTTTTCCAATGCCTACTATCCCGGGAGTATTTAATGTACCACTACGAATATTTTTTTCATGCCCGCCTCCATGAATAATTGGTATAACCTCAATCCCATTTTTTACAAAAAGCACACCTATACCCTTAGGGCCATAAATTTTATGGGATGATATTGACAACAAATCTATATTTAATTTTTTAATATCAATAGGTGTTTTACAAACTGCTTGAACAGCATCTGTATGAAAAATAATACCATATTTTTTAGCTATTTTTCCAATATCTTTAATAGGTTCAATTGTACCTATTTCATTATTAGCATACATAATCGAAATTAAAAATGTATTTTTTGTTATTGCATTTTCAAGATCATCAATTTTAACCAATCCATATTTATCAACGGGTAGATATTTTACATTATATCCCTGATTTTGTAGATATTTACATGTTTCAATAATCGCAGGGTGTTCAATTGATGAAGTGATTATATGATTGTCTTTTGTATTTATTTTCTCTTTGAAAGAATACGATATACCTTTTAATGCCAAATTATCTGATTCAGTACCACCTGAAGTAAATATTATTTCATCTTGTTTTGCATTTAAAATTTTAGCAATTTTCATTCTTGAAATATCAATAGCATTTGCTGCATCTACACCAAAAGAATGTAAGGATGAAGGATTACCATAATATTTATTATAATATGGCATCATTTCTTCTAATACTTCATTATCTATGCAAGTTGTAGCACCATTATCAAAGTAAATTTTTTCCATTTAATCTCCCCTTTTGATGTTCATCATTTTTTCAAGGGGTACCCTAGCTTTTTCCATAATGGTTTTTTCGATATTTATACATGGTTCATTTTTCAATAAACAATTAATTACTTTATCTATTGTTATTTTTTTCATATTAGGGCATATCGCTGAATTTATAGGATAAAAATTTTTATCTGGATTTTCTATTTTTAATCTATAACATAAACCTTTTTCTGTTCCAATAATAAACTCATTTGATTTTGAATTTTTTACAAAATTAATCATCCCATTAGTTGATAAAGCATGATTAGAAATTTCAATTACTTCAGATCTACACTCTGGATGAACTAATATTATTGCATCTTCATGTAGTTTTTTTAAATTTAGTATATGATTTTTATGTATCCTATTATGTGTAGGACATACACCGGGCCATATAATCATTTCTTTTTCTGGAATGTACTTTTTTAAAAAATTTCCAAGATTTTTATCTGGTACAAAAATGATTTTATCTGATTTAATACTTTTAATAACGTTAACACCATTAGATGAAGTACAACAAATATCAGAAATAGCTTTTATTTCAGTTGTAGTGTTTATATATGAGACAACTTCTGCATCTTTATTTTCAATAATTAATTTTTCTAGCAGATTTTTATCTACTTTCTCAGCCATTGGACATTTAGCATTAATATCAGGGAGAATTACGTTTTTATCAGGATTTAATATTTTTGCGGATTCTGCCATAAAATTTACGCCACAAAAAATAATATTATCCGCATCATTTTTTGTTGCTTTTATTGCTAAATCTAATGAGTCTCCTATATAATCTGCAATATCTTGAATTTCAGGAAGTTGATAATTATGTGCTAAAATAATTGAATTATTTTTCTTTTTTAATTTCTCAATTATATCTTTATTAATCATATTTCAAATCCTTTTTTCCGTATATGAAAAATAATATGATAAATATTACCCTTTTTTCGTTAATATTATTTGTTAAGTGAAAACAATTATATCTATGTTATTTGATATAGTTTTTCCAAGGGTGGAATGAAAAATGGATATAGTATCATTAATTTTAGGTTTTATTATAGGTGTGGTTATTGTCGGTATTGCAGTTGAATTTGGAACTAAAAAGAAACAAAATAATTCTCCTTCTTCAAAACATACAAAAAATTGGAATATTTCAGAATTATCAAATCCTCGTATTGTAGCTGAATATCTTGGAGATATTGAAATACCGAAAAATACTAAAATAATAGTTAATAAATATAAAGACATCGAAAAACTTAAGGGATTAGATGTTCGAAAAAATAAAGAAATAAAAGGAAATTATATAATTGGAGATGATAGAGCACTTATTTTAGCTGGCCCCTTAAAAAAAGATGAAATTGGATTTTGGACTATTGAAAAAGAAATTGTTGAAAACTTAAATAATGAATTTTTTGAAAATTGGACAAAAGGGTCAAAATTAAATTTTGAAGAAAAATAGGTACTTTATGAGCATTCTTATAAAAAATGCAAAAATTTTAACCCAAAATCTAAAAAGAGAGTTTTTAAATGGAAATATTCTAATTGAAGATGATGAAATAGTTGAAATATCTAAAAAATCAATAAATACTGAAACTGATTATAAGATAGACTGTAAAAATAAATTAATATTACCAGGTTTAATCAATACACATACCCATATCCCAATGACTCTATTAAGAGGCTACAGCGATGATATGATTTTGGATAAATGGTTAAATGATAGTATTTGGCCTATAGAATCAAAATTAGATAAAAATTCTATTGAAATTGGTTCGAAATTAGGCGTTTTAGAAATGATAGCTTCAGGTACTACTACTTTTTTGGATATGTATTTTTTTGAAGATACCATCGGTAAAGTATCAAAAAAAATTGGAATTAGAGCATTTTTAGGATTTGCTTTAATTGATAATGGAACACCAGAATACTCATCAAATGAACTAATAATTAAATGCGAAAATTTTGTTAGAAGATGGAAAAATAATGATTTAATTAAACCAGCAATTGCCCCTCATGCAGTATATACCTGTGGACCAGAATTACTTAAAAAAACCTACGATATTTCAAATAAATATAATACTATTATACATACACATTGTTCAGAAACAAGAAATGAAGTATATGAAGTGAAAAAAAAATATGGTTTGAGACCAATAAAACAACTTGAAAAATATGGTTTAATAAATGATAAAATGATATTAGCTCATTGTGGTTGGATAACTAAAAATGAAATTCAAGATATTACAAAACATGGCGCTAAAATATCTCATTGTCCAATAAGTAATATGAAAATTGGTTCAGGGGGATATGCACCAATCCCTGAAATGATTGACTCAAACATTGTCGTAAGTTTGGGAACAGATGGAGCTGCAAGTAATAATACCTTGGACATGTTCGAAACAATGAAATTTTGTGCACTTATACATAAACAACATAGATGGGATCCAGAAATTCTACCTTCCCAATCAGTACTAGATTTTGCAACTATTCAAGGTGCTAAGGCATTGAAAATAGACCAATATGTAGGTTCAATAGAGGTGGGGAAAAAAGCAGATATAATAATTATAGATTTAAATAAACCACATTTAACTCCAAAACATGATTATGTATCTCACATAGTTTATGCGGTAAAAGGTAGCGATGTTGATACAACAATTGTTAATGGAAAACCAATTATGTTAGAAAATAAATTTTTAAGATTAGATGAACAAAAAATTTTAGATGATGCAGAATTATGTGCAAAGAATTTAACTAGTAAATTATAATTGGCACTGTTTATCATGCTATTAAATCTAATTGGAGTATTAGCAGCTTTTATATTTATAATATATTTTATTCGTAAGAAATTTAATTTTGGGTTATCACTTTTTATTGGATCAATAATTTTAAGTATTTTTTCATTAGAATCTACAAGACCAATTGAAATTATTTATAAAATTATTGATGTTTCAATTTATTCAATTGATTCCAATGAATTCTATACTGAAACTTTAGAACTTGCAATTCTTATGACTTTGATATTTGTTTTAGCTAAAACAATGCAAGAAACAAAAGCAATAAACAAATTAATTTATAGCCTAAGAACAATTTTTGAAAAAGGAGGTATACTAGGTATCCTTCCCGCAATATATGGATTAATGCCCGTACCAGGTGGAGCGCTTTTTTCAGCTCCAATGATTGATGAAGAAGGTGAAACATACAAACTTAATAACATACAAAAAAATTTTCTAAATGTCTGGTTTAGACATATATGGTTTTCAATATTTCCAATTTCATCAGCAATGATTCTAATTTGCAGCACAGAGTTTTCAAATATTGATATTTATCTTTTAATTATGGTAAATTTACCAGCATTTATAGCCTCAATAATAATTGGATATTATTATCTAAAAAACTTTATTAAAAATAGAGAAAATATATCATCTAAAAAAAAGAGAGATTATTCTGGATTAATTTTTTTATTACCCCCTACTCTCCCTATAATTTTTTATATTTTTTTACAAATAATAGATTTTCCTCAAATAAGATCATTTTTAATTGGAATAATATTTAGTTTAATAATATTATATATATTATTAAATATAAAATTAAATGATTATATCAATATTATTAAAAATTCTTTGACATTAAAAATGATATATGCAATTTTTGGAATAATAATATTTAGGGGTATTTTTGAATTATCAGGCGCATCAAATAATATAGCAGAAGTTATAATGAATTTCCCATTTCCACCAATAATTCTGATTATTTTTATTCCAATGATTTTGGGAATTCTAACAGGTTATAATCTTGGCGCTGTGGCTTTATCATATCCATTGGTTGAGCCTTTTTTTCAATTTACTGGAATAAATATTATTGGATTAACAAGTATAATATTCATTAGTTCTTTAGTAGGTTATCTAATCTCCCCTATTCATTTATGTAACGTACTTAGTAGCGAATTTTTAAGAACGGATACTACTAGCATGTACCGGATGTATATACCATCATCCTTTTTTATTTTAATAGTTCAATTAATATTTGTAATTCTATTATTCAGATTTTAATGTAAAGTTTTAAAAACTATATTATTTTCTTAAAATAAAATGGATAATGAAAATATCGTTAAATTTATGAAAAAACCTGAATTTTTTGGTAAAGATATTAAATCAGTTGAAACTATTGAAACTCATATATCATATATTTTTTTAACAGGAAATTTTGCTTATAAAATTAAAAAACCAGTTAATTATGGTTTTCTTGATTTTTCAACTCTAGAAAAAAGAAAATTTTATTGTTTTGAAGAATTAAAATTAAATAAAAGATTATGCCCTGAAATTTATATTGAAATTTTACCTATAACAAAAAACAATAATTTAATTGAATTAAATGGTAAAGGAAAAGTTCTCGAATATGCATTAAAAATGAAAGAATTCCCTCAAGAAAAATTAATGAAAAATCTATTAAAAAAAGGTAAAATAACTACTAAAGAAATAAAAAAAATAAATAAAATTTTAATAAATTTTTATATAACATCAAAAACAACTGACGAAATAAATAGATATGGTAAAATTGAAAATATTAAAAAAAATATAATTGAAAATTTTAATCAGACAAAATCATTTATTAATAAAACTATCTCTGAAGACAATTATAATTATATCAATAAATCGGTAAATCTTTTTTTCAAAAAAAAAAAAAATCTGTTTAATAAGAGAATTTTAAATAAAAATATACATGATTGCCATGGAGATTTACATACGGGGAATATTGTAATTACTAAAAATAAAATTTATATTTTTGATTGTATTGAATTTAATAAAAGATTTAGATATTGTGATACCGCATCAGATTTAGGTTTCCTAGCTATGGATCTTGATTATTTAAATTATCCATATACTTCAAGTTACATGATGAAAAATTATATTGAAAATAGTAACGATCACGATATTTTACAAATATTAAATTTCTATAAGAGTTATAGAGCATATGTTAGAGGTAAAGTAAATAGTTTTAATTTAAATAATACTATTAAAAAGGAAAAATACAATATTATTCTTAATGAAGCAAATAAATATTTCGAACTATCAAAATATTATTCTTCATTAGTTAGAATTGATATTAAAAAAAAGAAACCCTTATTTTTTATTATATGTGGATTAACTGGTACAGGAAAATCAACTTTATCAATGAAGATTTCAATAGATTATAATGCTAAAATAATTAATACTGATATTATAAGAAAAAAAATAGCTGGAATGAATATATTTGAAAAACATTATAACGATTTTAATACTGGATTATATTCTCCTAATAACATATCATCAACTTATGAAAAAGTAATAAAAAAGGCAAGGCAGTATTTAAATAATGACGAAAACGTAATTATAGATGCAACTTTTCAAAAAAATGAATATAGGGAAATGGTAAATGAGATTGCCGAAGAATTCGATGTGACACCAATTATTATCCAATGCGTAGCCCCCGAAAATATTGTAAAAAAATGGTTAGAAGAAAGATTGAAAACAAAAACAGTTTCAGATGGAAGATGGGAAATATATCAATCCCAGAAAAAAATTTTTGAACCCTTTAAAATTAAAAAGAATAATTACTTAATTATTGATATGTCAAAAGATTCATTTGAGGAGAGAAAAGAAAATTTTAATAGTATATTATTAAAAATTAATGGGATTTTATAATGGAAATTTCTAATTATTTAATTGATATAGAAAAAGCTGTTTATCTAATTAAAAAAAATAAGTATAGAAACATTGCAATACAAATACCTGAAGGTCTTAAAAATAATTCACTTAAAATCACAACTAAATTATATAAAAAATAAAATAAATGGTAATGTAATATTAATTGCAGATACTTGTTTTGGCTCATGCGATATACCTTATTATGAATTTATTGATCTAAAAATTGATTTAATAATACATATAGGGCATACTAGAATTCCAAACATTCAAAATAAATCAATACCTATTATTTATCTGAATGCATACTCTATGATAGATATTCGTAGAGTTATTAAAAAATCAATAACTTATTTAACAGGAGAAAAAATTGGTATTGTAACTACTGCTCAACATATAAAAGATATAGATAAGATCAAAAAGATTTTAGAAAAAAATAACTTAAAACCAATAATATCAAAAGGTAATAACAGAATATCAGAACATGGACAAATAATTGGATGTAATTATTCATCAGCATCTAAAATTAAAGATAAGGTTGATTCATTTTTATTTGTAGGTAGCGGGAATTTTCATCCAATTGGTTTAATTTTAAGTTCAAAAAAACCTGTTGTAGCAGCAGATCCATATTCAAATGAAGTTAAAAAAGAAGAATTAGAGATATTAAGGGATAAAATTTTAAAGCAAAGATACGGTGCAATAACTCTTTCAAAAAATGCAAATAATTTTGGAATACTAATAGGATTAAAAAAAGGTCAACAAAGATTTGATTTAGCAATAAAAGTAAAAGAACTACTTGATTCATTTAATAAAAACAATTTTTTTATAGCAATAAATAATTTTTCACCAATTTATCTAGAATCTATTCGCGATATAGATTGTTTTATTTCAACATCATGTCCAAGGATAGCAATTGATGATTATTTACAATATAAAAAACCAATAATTACGCCCATTGAACTTGAAATCGCTTTTAATGAAAGAAAATGGGATGATTATGAATTTGATCAAATATTATAATATGCGTAAATATAATGAAAACAATATCTTTTTTTGATAATTCAATCTACAATGTTACAGAAATATGGGTTTGATTTTCCTTTTAGAAAAGATTTTAAATAATATGGGAAATAATATTAAAATATATAAATTTAATAAAAATAGTAATTTATTGTATAATAGGATTGATAACTATGAAAATAATGATACTAAAAAAAATATCAATGATTTTAACTATTTTTATTCTAAGTACATCATTTTGTTTATATGTTAATGCTATTGATAATAATTTATTAATAAAAAATTCATACCATTCATCTTTATCATATGATTATATAGAAATTACTGTTGAAGAAGCATGGAATCTATTAAATGATACCTCAAATGGAATACAGATACCAATTGATGTTAGGACGGACAATGAATGGAAATCTGAACATATAAATACTCCCAAACCTGAAAATCCAAAGCATCATAATTTTTTAGAATGGAATGAAGAGCTAATTCTGGTAGAATTTATGGAATTATATAATGGAAAAAATATTATTGTCTATTGTAGCACAGGGAGTCGTAGTTTAAGTGCTATAAATATCTTAGTTGATAATGGTTTTAATGGTGTTATTTTCAATATGCTTGGTGGTATCACAGAGTGGAAAGCCAACGGATTACCGACAATTGCTAATCAATTACCTGAAAAACCTGATATTTTAGGTACTCTTAATGGTAAAGCTGGAAATGATTATGAATACACATTCGTTTCTAATGATCCTGAAAATGATAAATTATTTTACTATATAGTTTGGGGTGATAATTCAGCTGAAGAATGGATTGGCCCTTATGATTCGGGAGTAGAATTAAAGGTAATCCATAATTGGACTGAACGTGGATCATATCTGCTTCAAGCAAAAGTAAAAGATAAATATGGGGGGGAAAGTAATTTTTCTAATTTTGAAATTAATATGCCTAAAATAATAACATTTTATAATATGCCAAAAACACTTTTAAGACTTTTTGAAAGATTTCCTTTTCTATAAATATATTTTTCAGATTAACTTTAAATATCCGAAATGTAAAATTAGATGTACCAGAAG
>JAJISJ010000004.1 GCA_022848765.1 Thermoplasmatota archaeon | reverse complement strand
TAACACAGTTGTTCCCTAACTAAATTTATATTTGAATTAAAATATAGAAGAAAATAAAACTGAATTTACAATCATGAGAAATTTACCAAAAAATTATTTGGGGATTTTAACGTATCCTTATAATCTCTTCGAAAATTTATAATTTGAAATTCAATCTTCAAGAATTTTATCAATTTTATTTAATAGAGAGTCTTTGTCAAATGGTTTCATTATATAATCTGATAAACCTTCATCTAATAATACTTGTTTTCTTTTATCTGAAATTTCAAGTACACTCATGAATGCTACTTTCATTTTAGAATATTTTTTCTTTACCCTATTAAAAACATCCCAACCACTCATACCAGGCATCATTATATCCAATAAAATAAGATCAACACTATTTTTATCAAGTTTTTTTAAGCATTCTTCACCACTATAAGCCGGTATAACGTTATATCCACCAATCTCAAGAACTGTTCTAGTTAAATCAACAATATCGGGTTCATTATCTACGACCATAATTTTTTTCATATTTGAAAGCCACCACAATTTAATAAATATATAACTTCAAATTGAGAATAATATTCACTAATTATAAATTCATTAATCAATTTTACTTATTTAAGTGTAATATCAAATATTTTTTTCATATACTCTATATATTTTAGATAATTGGCCACCAATTTTCTCACCAGCTTTTCTTGAAGCAATATTATCTTCATCAATCCATCCATACTCTGAATTTAAATAACCTCTTTTATTCATTTCTGAAATTGAATGATAATTCAAACAAGTTCCAATGCCTTTACCTCTAAACTCTTTTTTTATCCCCATAATAATAAACCTACCGCGATTTATTTTACTCTTGTTAAACATTAAATATAATAATTCCAATGCCCCTAATTTTCCACCAAATTTCTTAAAAAATAAATTATAATCAGGTAAAGACCATCTAAAACCAATTGGTTTATTATCTTTTTCTGCCACTAAAAAAAGTTTTGGGTCCACTATCCATCTTAATTGTTTAATGCCAAACCTAGATTTCACTTCTTCGTAAGGGATTGATGTATAACCCCAATGATCATGGAATTCATTCATAAATAAATCAATCCACCATTCCATTTCTTTTTTATATTTAAACCGATTGAATTTTCTAATTTTAATCCCCATTTTTTCGCATTTTTGCGTACAGTTCATAATATCTTTTTCTGAAATTTTATTATTTAACTCAATATTATACGAAACTAAATCCTTTAATTTTTTCATCCCAAATTCTTCTACAAAATTGTTATAATACTCTTGAGAATAATTTCCTAGCAAATAAGGTATCGAACGAAAACCTTTAACTAAAAAACCTACTCCAACATCAACCCTTCCATTTATCGGTCCAATTAATAAGTTTAATTTTTTTCCTGCAATCCATTTTTGCGCTTCACTTAGAAGTTTTAATGCAATTTCAGAATCATTTATACATTCAAAAAAGCCAAAAAAACCAGCATTCTTATTACTTGTTCTAATAAAACTATAATCGACAATAGCTGCAATTCTACCTACAGGAATATTATTTTTATAGGCAATAAAAAGTTTACAATCTCCATGAGTCCAAAACAAATCTTTTTTATAAAAAAAGGTCTTCATTTCTTTCCAAAAAGGTTGAACCCAATATTTATTATTTTTATAAATATTCAAACCAACTTTAAAAAAATCTTCAAATAATATTATATTATTAACTACCATTATTTTTTTATTTGATGAGATTTTAATGGATTTTGATTTATTATTTTCAAAAATATATTTATTTTTAAAAACGTTCATGTTAATTATTCCATTTAATAGGGTTTTGATTTATATTGAAATCTAAATGAATAATATAGTACATAAATATTGGTTAATAAAATATTAAGTTCAATCAATAAAATATATTAATATGTATACAAATATATTCATAATGACCCTTAAATGTTATAAAATTACTTGAAAATAATTTATAAATGTAAAAATTAAAAAATAATGAATATATCTAATTAATATACATATGATGTCAAATGAGAGAGCGATACAAACTGAAAAAAATTCATATAACAAAATAATAAAAATTGCAATTCTTGCTGAGGAGCCTCTTGGATGGGGATCAGGAAAACATTATTTCCCAATTATATTAAACAACTATTCATGGAAGATTAATAATAAAATTTTTAGATTTAATACTGAATATATATATGACAAAGATATATTGAAAGGCAAGTTAAATATTAAAAATTATGATGTCTTATTAGTTCCAGGAGGGGGAGTTGGAGATGGAGAATCTATTGTAAAAGGTTTTTCCAAATTAAAAAAAGTTAAAAAATGGAAAGAACAAATTATCAATTTCATCAAAGATGGTGGAGGATATGTAGGAATTTGCGGAGGAACTGCTTTAATAACAGAATTAGAAACAAAAAATAATAATAAAAAAAATTTTATTGAAAAATTATATGATAATAGCTCGTTTGGAATATCATGTGTGAAATCATATTATAAAGAAATATCTATGCCAATTTTTAACTTGAATCAAAAAAATCCAGAAAAAATTGGTGCAATGTCATATGTTTTTTCATTTTCACCAGGTAAAACAATTGATGGAACATATATTCATAGTGGTGGTGTACCAATAGATTTTAATATAAATAAAGATAATCCAATTTTTTCTGATTACCCAAAAGAAACAGAAAGAATAAGATGGTGGGGTGGACCCGCTTTAATAGTACCAAATAATTCAAAAAGAGATATTAAAATTTTAGCAAAATATCCTGATAGTGATATATCTCAACATGAATCTACTAGAATATTTGCATGGAAATATACAGGAGGTATAATAGGAATTATTAAAGGTTTTTATAAAGCTTCAAAACTAATAAAAAAAGAGAAGAGC
This sequence comes from Thermoplasmatota archaeon, assembly GCA_022848765.1. GTDB lineage: Archaea > Thermoplasmatota > E2 > DHVEG-1 > DHVEG-1 > JAJISJ01. The sequence goes on along the minus strand of JAJISJ010000004.1, from coordinate 34,847 downwards.
AGTCTAAAAAACTTACTAATTTATTCATTTTATCTTGCAGGAAATTGGGAGATTACAAATAAAATAATAGATCTAGATTATAACTCAAAACCATGTATGACATCTGAAATATATCCAAATAAAAATAAAGGAAGAATTCTATTGTGCACAGCTCATCCTGAATATATGATATGGAGGGGGGGACAAATAATTGAATCCTCTTATAATAACTTTAACTCTCTAGGTTCAGGTTTACATAAATGGATAAACATTAACAATTTAAGTAGAACAATTGAGAATGAATTAACCCACACATGGTGGATAGTCCGTAGAATGGTTTCATGGGCTGCAAAAGTACCCGATGGTTCATTTCCTCCAATAATAAATACTGAGGATAATAAAAATATTGAAAAAATAATATCTAAAAATATTTTATGGGATGGAACACTTATTGACCAAATGAAAAATATTTAAATTTACATTTTAATTGTATATAAATACTTGGAGAAAAGAAGGCTGTGTTAAGAAAAAATTTACGATCAAGTATCATATATCCTTTAAATTTTTTATCAAAGTGGCGGTCCCTGCCTCCCTTTGAAATGTTTAGTTATATTTTGATGTATGCAAGCATACCAATGCTTGCTTACGGAATTCAACCATACAATAACAATATCATTGTAATTATATTATTAACAATATTAGCAATGTATTCAGGATATTTTGCTGCTCTTATCTGGAATGATATAACTGATGCTGAAATAGATAAAATTGCACATCCAAATAGACCAATACCGTCAGGCAGAATAAGCTCAAAAAAATTTTTTCATATTGCTTTATTTTTTTCTTTTCTAACATTTATTTTTTCTTTTATGGTAAGTTTTTGGTGTTTTATTGTTGTCATTATATCTGCTTTTTTTGTTGCAATACACAATAAATACTTAAAAAAAATTGTAAAATTTCCAGCTTATTCAGAAATATTTACCCCTCTCCAATGGATTATAGTTGTGGTATTTGGATATGTGGCTATATGGACAACTATTTCATATCAACATAGTATAATTTTTCAAATGCCACTTTTTGAAAATGTTTCAACAAGTGTAGTCGAATTCCAAAACATGATAATTCTTATATTGTTTACATATTTTGCAGATAATGCTCATGATTTACCTGAAGGAATTCATGATTTTTCTGGAGATATGAAGATAGGTGTAAAAACATATGCGACATCTTTTGGAAAAAAAAATGCTGCAAAAATTTCATTTGCTATGTTTATAATATCAGGTATTTTGGGTATTATTCTATATTTTAAAACTATATTATCAGAGATATTTCTCATACCTTTCATAATTCTTTGGATTTATACTTTATATTATTCCTTCAATCTATTAAAAACGAAAGAAATTGAAATGGAAGAATATGGTGCGATAATAGGTAGAAAAGGATTTAATTACTTTATATTATCTTTTGATTTGATTTTCATGGATATTTTTATTCAAATATTGATTATGAATATTTATAGTTAATAATTTTATATATTGTAACTTCAATTAATTTCAATATTGTGTTGATAATTCCCAAAGTTTTTAATAAATACATTTATTTAATGACCTAACAGGATAAGAAAAAGCTGGTGATAATCTTTAATGAAAAAATTAGTAGACTATGGTTTAAATGATAATAAACAATAATAATATAGTGAATTTTAAAATATGATGAGTAAAATTATAAATAAAATCCTGTCGTATTCTAGAAAAATATTTTTTGAAAAAATTTCTCCAAAATTTAAAAAAAATTCATTAAAAGGAATTATTGATTTTTCATATGTACTCTTTGAAAAAATAGCAATAAAGTTCAATATTATTTCTCTTAATTATTTGAATCTATATACCGATTTAGTTCAAAAAGAAATTAAAATGGCGGGAATTACCTCATCGGATTCAATAATTGTTATTGGTTGTGGGTCACTCCCTTCAACAACTCTAATAATATCAATGAAAACAAATGCTAAAATTATTGCAATAGATAAGGATAAAAAAGCTATTAACGAAGCAAAAATTTTCTTATCAAATAAAAATATGAATAGTAAAATAGAGTTAAAATATGCAAATGGATTAGATTACCCTCTTGATGAATTTGATGTTATTATAATCTTATATGGAGTTAAAAATCTAGAAAAATTTTTTGATTATATGTATGATAATGTTAAAACTGATGCAAGAATTATTGTTAGAACAAATAACGAAATGAATGATAGTTTTTTTAAGAAGTTTAAAGTTGGGAAAAATGTTGAATCAAAATACCTTGGCCAAGTAAAATCGTATTTAATTAAAAAATAAAATCTAATAATTACCGATGATTTTTTAAATATTTGAGATAAAAACTTTAAATTTTTCTGATGGATTATCATGTTCCAATGTTTTCTTTTCTTTTACGATTATTTCTATATCACGATTTATCTGTTCATTAATTCTTTTACTTAATTCTTTAAATAAATTCTGAACAGATATTCCTTTATTTCTTAATTTTTCATCAATAACGATTAATATTTCTAACTCTGATTTCTTATTTTGAATTATTTGAAATTGTTTTATTTTATATGAATTATATTCTTCCATTATTTTAGCTGGAATGCCGGTAATTGTTAAAGGAGATATTGATTCTCCATTTGGTAATATAATTAAATCTGTTATTCGCCCTTCAATTTTTTTTATCATTTCACTTTTTAGACCACAAGTACTAATACGTTCAATAGGAATTGCAGTATCTTCTAGACCATTATATCTAATAATTGGAGTATCTGCCCCATATAACTTAGTTATAATAACATTCCCAGATTCATTATAAGAAACTGGAATATCATAATCATCTAAGAACTCGAAAAGAATAAAATCTGAATTTATATGATAATAACCTTCTTTAATACATTCAAAAGCCATAGGTCCCGCTTCTGTGGAACTATAGACATCTAAAACTGTTGATTCAAATGCATTTTCAATATATTTTTTTGTATATTGATCTAACATCATTCCACTTGAAAAAATATGTTTTGGTTTAATTTCATTACCTAATCCGTTTAATTTTAAATATGCAAGTTTTCTAAGCATATTAGGGTCAGATCCAAGAAATTCAGGTTGAAATTCATTAATTTTATTTATTAATATTTCTGCTTTTTCTTTAATCGGGAGATACTTAATATTTCTTAATGAAAAAATTTTATCAAGAAATGATAAACCTCCTCCTACATATGTTGCATATTCTACGCTGCCGGGAGTAAGATCTATGATTAGTAATGCTTTTGATTTTCTCCAATTTCCCCCATAAGCCTTTAAAATTCTTGCAAATCCCTCTAATCTTTTTACAGCTGAGAAAATGCTACAATAGATAAATAAAGGTTTTCCAGTTGAACCTGAACTAGATATTAAATAACTATTTTTTTTATCAAAGTTACTTGGAATAATTTTATCTGGGAAATTTGCTCTTAAATCTTCTTTTGTAATTATTGGGAGTTTTTTAAGATCATCTAATCCTTTTATATCGTGTGGATAAATATTATGATTTTTATATATATTGTAATATAAGGGTACATTAAATGAATATTTAACAATTTTTCGAAATTCTTTATCTTGATATTTTCTAATTTGTTTTTCGTCCAATTTCCATATTCTGTTAATATCTGATATATAACTTTGAGCTAGTTTAATTAAAAATGCAGGATTATAAAATGGATTCATAAATATTTACCTCAAAAATTAAAATCTTTTTTATAATATCTTCTGAAATTATAATTTGTTCCAGCTGGAAGAAGAGCTCCGAACCTTTTAATAGTTGATATAAATTTGATATTCCTAATTAAAATATTTTTCAAAGAATAAAATTCTTTAGCAACTTTTCTTGCTCCATTTCTTAGTTCTTCAACTGACATATTTTTTGGGTTAAAAACAACATCAATTTGATTATATTTAGACCAATCTCTTGTTAGTATTCTACCATCTTTTTCCATTCTATCAAATAATGGAGTTCCTGGATAAGGGGTTAAAATATTTACTTCTACAACATCAATATCTAACTCATACATTTTTTCTAAGGTTGTATCAAATACATCTGGAGTATCTTCATCAAATCCAAAAATAATTCCCCCTTGAACTGACATACCATAATCATGAATACGTTTAATCATATTTTTAAAATCTTCAACTTTATTATGAGTTTTTTTTATTCCATTTAGAGCTTCTTGGCTAACTGATTCAAATCCAACAAACCATTCAACACAACCTGATTTATAAGCAAGTGATAAAAATTTCTCATCTACTTTTCCAAGTACGTTTACTGTTCCATTTGCAACCCAACTTTTTCTGATTTTGTTTCTAATAATCTCTTTAAATATTTCTTGCGCGTATTTTCTATTTATTGTAAGATGAGGATCATGAAATACAAATATCTTGTTTGGCATTTGTTTTATCTCCTCAATTACATTTTTTATAGGACGTTGTTTTACACCGTGATGACAGAAACTTGTAATTGCACAAAATTCACATTTATTTGAACAACCTCTTGTAGATTGAACTGCCCCCATCAATGGATTATGTTTAATCAAATCTCTCCTTAAAGGGGGAATTTTTGCCATATCAAAATTAGTATTTCTTGGATATATTGACTTCATTTCTCCTTTTTCAAAATCATCTAAAAGCTCTGGCCAATTTGCCTCAGCCATACCTAAAATTACGCTATCTGCATGTTCTTTTGATTCATCAGGTAAGGCAGTTGCATGATATCCACCTAAAACAACCTTTTTACCTCTAGATCTAAATTCATCAGCAATTTTATAAACTCTTGGAGCAGTCATTGTATATGTAGTAATTCCAACTAGATCAGCATTATAATCAAAATTTATATCCTCGTAATTTTCATTAATAATTTTAACATTATGTTTTTTAGGAGTTATAGCAGCTATATGTGGTAGCGTAATAATTGGATAGCCAAAAATAATTGAACTCCACGTTCCCTTATTATAATACGTTGATGCACCATGTTCAATTCTTGGAAATACAAGTAGTATATTCATATTAATATCACAATTAAATTTTTCAATAATTAAATTTCTCTCTATGATAAAACGATCTTATACTCATATTTGATATAAATTTAGTAAATGAAGTTATTGGATTAATTTCTTTAGTTAAAAAACTTCTTCTAAATATGCTTTTTATTGAATAAAAATTAAAAGCTATTTTTTTGATCCCATCAATTAATTCTTCCTGAGTCATTTTATTTAACTTTAGATTTAAATTTCCTTCCGTATATTTTGACCAATCATAATTTATTATTCTCTTTTCCTTTTCAAGACGATTAAATAGTCTTGTACCTGGATATGGAGTAACAATACTAAATGATGCTTCATCTAAATCCCAATCATACATAGCTTGTAATGTCCTTTCAAATATTTTAGGTGTATCATGATCCAATCCAAAAATAAAAAAACCTGTAACTGTCATTCCATAATCCTTAATTTTTCTAATGGCTTTTGCATAATTTTCGACTTTATTTGTACCCTTACCAGCTTGATTAATATTTTCTTGAGAAATTGATTCAATTCCTAAATACCATTTAATTACACCAGCCTCTCTTGACAATCTTAAAAATTCATCATCACGTGAAATTACATTAATATTACCAAAACAATCAAATTTTTTATTTAATTCAACCATTTCTTTAAAAAGTTCTTTAGAATATTTTGGATTTATGGTTAATGAGGCATCAGAAAAAAATATTCTTTTAGCTCTAATACTTATCATTTCGTTTATAATATTATCCACAGGTCTTGCACGAAATTTTTTTCCTTCAACAATATTCATTGCACAAAATTCACAACCAGTTGGACATCCTCGGGTTGCTTGAATCGCTTCAAAAAAAGGAGTATATACTCCAATATCATGTCTTGCTGCTGGTATTTCATCAGAATTAACAACTCTATCGGCTTTATAAAACGGTTTAAGTTTTCCATTTGCATAATCTTTTAACAATAGAGGCCATGTAATTTCAGCCTCTCCAATAACTACACTATCACAATGTTTTTTTACTTCTTCGGGTAATAAAGATGCATGATAACCCCCAAAAATAACATGAATGCCTTTCCTTCTAAATTTTTCTGAAATTTCATAACCTCTTAATGAATTATAGGTTAAACATGAGATTCCCACTAAGTCATAATTTTTTGAAAAATCGATATCTTCATATCTTTCATCAATTATTTTAACATGGTGTTCTTTTGGAGTGACTCCAGCAATTTGCTGAAGAGTTAAAGAAGGATATTGAAATTTAGAGAAAATACTTCTTTTTGGATTAGGGTGAGGCATTATTAAAAGTATATTCATTTCATAATTTCTCCTAAGAACTTTTTGTTATAATTTTTATAAACAATTATTATTATTATTGAGTTCTATATTAACTATTACTTCCAGGATTTTTTATCTAATATAAATAGAACATGATCATTTTATATTTAACATTTTTTACATAAATATAATTAAATATCAAACTGAAAATAAAAAAAATATTTTATTTAAATACATAATTGGAAAAATATTTAATATTTAATCAAGTATAAGTCATTTAAAATTGGGAATATATTATGGATAAAATAATTAAAATTAAGCTAAATTATTTTTGGCATTTTATTGATTTTCTTTCGTTCTTTTTTAACAGATTTGGTATAATATATGAAAAAATAATTGGTATTGAATATGAAAAAGAAATAAAAAATTTCGAATTAACGAAGTCAAAAAAAATACTTCATATAGGTTGTGGCGCATATCCAATAACTGCATTAGTATTAGCAAAAAAAACATCAGCAAAAATCGTATCAATCGATAAAGATCCAATAGCAGTTAAATTTGCACAAAAAGTTATTAATAAAAAAAAATTGGAAAAAAAAATAAATATCGATATAGGAAATGGTCAAAAATATCCTGCAAAAAATTATGATACAATTATATTATCAAGTTGTTCATCACCTAAAAGAAAAATATTGGAACATATATTAAAAACAGCGGATATCAACACTAAAATTATTGTAAGAGAAATTGAGAAAAATATTGATAATATAAATGATATAATTAAATCTAATAAAAATATAAAATTTATAGATAAAATGAATAACTCTTCGATACCTAATTTTAAATGGTATTCATTTTATTTAGTAAAAAAATTTAATTAAAAATAATATATAAATAATATAAAAAATTAATATTTTTATGTATATAATTTATGAAAATATTTTTGAAATATTTAAATATATAATTAATTGGATGAAGAAAAAAAAGAAAAAATCTAATTTTACTTTTATAGAAAAACCAGAGATAAATGAAAATGATCTTGAAATGATTTCAACAAATCTTTGTAAACACGAAAATGATTATAAAAATATTATTTATAGAATTATTAAAGATATCTGCATTAAATCAAAAAGAAAAAAAGCAAAAGAATTTGGAATCGATATAATGAGAGTTGAAGATGGAATTGAAAGATTAGGACAAAACTACAGAAGTAAATACACACATTCAAATGATATAAAGATAGATACTAAGAATGGTGATAATGAAAATATATACACCACTCGAAATCTATCTATGGACTGGGTGGGATTTGAACCCACGGCCTCCACCTTGCGAAGGTGGCGATCTTCCACTGATCTACCAGCCCAAAATTAGACCATTAAATTTAATTGCATTAAGAAATTGTTTAGGGAAAAGCTATATTATTATTTTAAATTCTTAGATTTTTTTAAAGCTTCGATAACTGCTAATTTATCACCTGTTATAAATTTTTCTAGTGAACCACCACCAGTACTAATATGAGAAAAATTATTTTTTAAATTTAATTTTTCAATAGCTGCAACAGTATGACCTCCCCCAGCAATACTAAAAGCATTAGAATCTGCTATAAAATTAAAAATCTCTTTAGTTCCATTTTGAAATATATTTTTTTCAAATACTCCGCAAGGTCCAGATAAAAATATTGTTTTAGCATTCTTCAATATTTTTTTATATTTAATTATTGTTTTCTCCCCAATATCGAATAAATCATGATCATTTGGTAATTCATCTAAACTAATTTCAAATCTTTTCTCATTACTAGATATTGCAAAATCAATTGGTAAATAAATCTTTTTTTCATATTTTTGAAAAATATCTTTTATAGTTTTTAATTGATTTGAAATGTCTTCAATCATTAAAATATTTTCAGTTTTTTTACCCATATTATAACCAATGGCTTTTAAAAATGCATTAGCAGGTAATCCAGTTAACAATATCTTATCAGCAATTTTTTTATTAAGTAAATGGTCAATAGTGCTAATTGCATCAGAAAATTTTGCCCCACCAAATAAAAACATACTTGGTTTATTAGGTTTTTTAATTATTTTATTTAGTTGTCTAATTTCTTTTTCCAGTAGTCTACCTGCACAAGATGGTAATACTTCTGTAAATCCAATTAAAGAACATTGACTCCTATGGGCAGCTGCAAATGCATCATTAACAAAAAAATCTGCTAATGGATATAAATCTTGAATAAATTCTGATTTTGAGTGTTCAAACGCAGTTTTTTTCAATGTTTCGTATGGTATTTTTCTAACATTATCCAAAAATAATATTTCTCCATATTTAAGTTCTTTAATTGATTTTTTAGCCTTATTACCAAAGATGTCATCAATATACTTTACTTTTTTATTTATTAATGTTCCAAATTTTTTTGCATGATCTTCCATTGAAATAAAATCCCAACTATCTTTTCTTCCCTGGTGGGCAAGTATAACAATCTTTGCTTTTTTTTTTATTAATTCATTAATTGTTGGAATAACTAGATTCATTCTTGTGGCATCTAAAATATGCAAAGTTTTTTTATCCAGAGGCATATTAAAATCTACTCTTAATAAAACAGTTCTATTTTCAAAATTAAAATCATCTAATGTGTTAAATTCTTCCATTATGAAAAACCTCAATAAAATAAATATATCTACTGATTATTTAAAACTATATTTTTTTTAATAATAAATTAAAATTCTTTTAACATTTCAAGTTCTCTTTCGACAATCAGATTTTTTGAATATAAATAATTTATAAGATCTACTAATCTACATGAGTAACCCCATTCATTGTCGTACCAAGATAAAATTTTAACTAAATTCCCCTTCTCTCCAACAACTTTTGTACTTAATCCGTCTATAATAGAAGAATGAGGATTTCCAATAATATCAACTGAAACTAAAGGTTCTTCACTATATTCCATAATACCTCTTAAGTTTGTATTTGCGGCATTTTTTAAAGATTCATTAATTTCATTAACTGTTACTTCTTTTTTTAATATACAAGTAAAATCTGTAAGAGAACCATCTGGAGTTGGTACACGAACAGCCATACCATCAAGTCTACCTCTTAATTCAGGAATAACAAGAGAAACCGCTTTCGCTGCTCCAGTTGTTGTAGGTATTATTGAAGTTGCTGCAGCTCTAGCACGTCTTAAATCTTTGTGAGGAAAATCTAAAATTCGTTGATCACTAGTATATGAATGAATTGTAGTCATTATACCTTTTTCAATACCAAATAAATCATTAATAATTTTAACGGGGGGTGCTAAACTATTTGTTGTACATGATGCATTAGATATGATATGATGTTTTTCCTTATCATACTCATTTTCATTTACACCAAGTACAATTGTTAAATCTGGATTTATAGCAGGAGCGGATATAATTACTTTTTTTGCACCAGATGCTATGTGTTTTGCTGCATCCTCTCTATTACGAAAAATACCAGTTGATTCTATTACTACATCTATGTGATAATCATTCCAAGGCAATTTTAAGGGATTTACTTCAGAAAAAAATTTGATAAATCTATTATTTATTTCTAAACCATCATCTTTTTGATTAATATCTCCATGAAATCTACCGTAAATAGAATCATATTTTAATAAATGAGCTAGTGTTTTTGTGTTACCAAGATCATTTATGGCTACAATCTCAAATTTTTTGCCATATTGTGAATGACCAAATGCAGCACGTAAAACATTTCTTCCTATTCTTCCAAAACCATTAATCGATACTCTAATCATCCCTTCCACATCCCTCAAATACTATGAAGCTATATAATAATTCCGACAAGATAATTCTGAGTAGATTGGGTAATTTCTACTTTGATAAATTTACCTAAACCAATTTCTTCTTTTAATATTACTGGTTTATAATTATCTGTTCGTCCAACTATAGTCTTATTTTTTCCAATTTTAGTAGTTAATACCCTATATTTTTCTCCAATATGTAATTTATTATTATTATATGATATTTCCTTAGAAATTTTTGATAAAAGTCTAGAGCGATTTTTTACATCCTCGGTTTTAATACGGCCAGAAAATTTCTTTGCTTTTGTATTAGGGCGAGCTGAAAATCGAGTAATATTAACAATATCTGGACGTAATTTTTCAATGAGATTAATAGATTTATTGAATTGTTCAACTGTTTCAGTAGGAAAACCAACTATAATATCAGTTGAAATTGTAATTCTTGGAAATTTTTTCTTAAAATTATTAATAATGTTGAAAAAATCTGTAACATTATATTTTCTATTCATCTTTTCTAATATTATATCGTCTCCTGATTGAACCGGCAAATGAATAAATTTAAAAATTTTATCATCGTTAAAACCATCAATAATTGGATAAAGATTTTTTTGAACCGTATATGGATTCATCATACCTACTCTAATTCTATATTCTCCCCTAATTTTACAAATATTATCTAATAAAATTCCAAGATTACTTTTTGAATTTAACCCATAGGAACTTGCATCTTGTGAGGTTATTTGAATTTCCTTGCAGCCCTGCATCAAAGCTAAATCAATATCTCTTTTTATTTCATTTATTGGAAAACTTCTAAGTTTTCCTCTAGCAAGAGATGTAATACAATAGGAACAAGAGAAATCGCAACCTTCTGATATTAAAATTGATGCTGTTACCTCATTAAAATATTTGCTAAGTTTTGTTTTATCTATCAATTTATATTTAATTTTTTCTCCCTCATTTATAATATCTACAATATGATGAATATAGTATGGTGGCAATATTATGGAATCGGGTAATATTGATTTTATTAATTTAGATTGAATAGATGCCATACAGCCTGTTACAATAATTTTTTTCTTAAAATTTTTAAAATATCTAAGACGAGATAGCATTCTTTGTTCAGTAGTATTTATAACTGTACAAGTTAAAATAATTATTATATCCGCTTTTTCTACATGATTTATTATTTTAAAAAAATGTTTTAATAAAATACCTTTAATAATGCTCTCGTCACATTTATTTGCAGTACAACCATAAGTTTCAATATAGATATTCATAGTTATTCTTAATAAATGATATCATTATTTAACTGCTTCTTTTAATCTATTCATGACAAAATCTCTATCTAAATTTGATATGAAATATCCCGCACGAGGGCCTTCATTTTGTCCTAGAAGAATTTGATATAAAGTTGTAAAAGTAGTTTTTATTGATACATTTTCAATTTCAGATATAGCATAAATTTCTTTATGAATAGCATTTGGATCCCATTCAATTGAATTTAATTTATCTATAAGTGCATTAATAATTTTTTTTTGTTTTTCTAAAAGTTTTAGATTAGGAAGTTTATTTTTAATTTCAAATTTCAATTTATTCGGAGCAAAAAATTTCAACCAATATTCAACATGTTTTGTTCGTTGTTTAATATTTTTCTCTTCAAATTTTCCAATATTCTCAGGAATTTGTTTCGTTCTTAATAGTATTTTTTTAATATCCTTCCATTCTTTAGATATCTGGACAATAGTAACCAAATGTCTGTATGGAATTTGAAATGGAATTTTATTTGGAATTTTATATGGTTGAGATAATTCATAGATTTTTTCAATATCTTTCATACCCTTTATTATATCCTCTTTTCCAAAAAATATCCGTTCAAATTGGTCATATTCATCAACAAGGTTTAACAATCCAAAACCTGGATCAAAAACTATATGTTTATTAGGTTGATTTTTAACAATTAAGAATCTTAAAACTTCAGGCGGGGTCATTGCAAGCATTTCCTCGGAACTTAACGCAGTTCCTTTAGAGCTATGCATTGCACCTTTTCCTTTTAATAATATAAATTCATAAACTGTGTAGTCAGGTGGAGAATAATTGAAAATCTCTTTAACAATTTTTTCTCCGGTTTGTCTAGCTCCTCCTACTGTACCAAGATCTTTTCCAAAGGGTTCAAAAGTTACTCCAAGCATCTTCCATCTTGCGGGCCAATCAATTCTCCATGGTAATTTACCTGAACCACCTTCTCTAATATCCGCAGAACCTTCATACCCACAATTGCATTTATATTCAATATTTGGAAATTCATATAAAATCGGTTTTGTTTCAGTTATCTTTCCACAATTAATACATTTAACATTAAAAGGAATCCAATTTTTTGGTAATTTTCTTTTAGAAATATTTTCAATGATATCCTTTATTTTTTCAACATTTTCCAAAGCAATTTGTATTGAATGATTGTAATTACCATTTTTATAGATCTCACTGGCACGAATTACTTTTGGAGTAATGCCCAATTTTTTTAAAGAATCTAAAAATGAAATCAGATAATGATCAGCATAACTTTCATGCTTTCCACATATACAAGGTATTTCACATATTGGTATACCTATATATTTTTTAAAAAAATCTGGTAAAAAAGGGTATAATTTTCTTAAATGATCATAATCATCAGCAATATATATAAATTCTGGTTCAGCACCTTTTTCAATCAAAGCCTTATAAATAGCATCTGTGGTGATTACTTCGCGCATATTTCCAACATGAATAGGCCCTGATGGAGTTATCCCAGTTGCTAAAACATGTTTATTCCCTTTTTTTATCAGATTATTTGCAATGACATCTGCCCAATGCATTAAGAATTTCTCCCTAAACTTGGTAAATAAAATTAGATTACTCTAGATCTAATCAGAGCTCTTAACGGAACTCCTTGAATATCATTTTGAGCCCTCTTATTTAAAATAGCAATACACAATACTGGAGTGCCTTTTTCAGATTTAGTTGCTTTAATTGTATTTTTGAATGTGTCGCCAGTACCAACAACATCATCTATAATTACAACTTGTTTATTTTTTACATTTGCATAATTTGAAGAAAACCATCCTTCCTTTTCATGATGGGGTCTAAAAACAGCAAGTTCAAAATCCAATTTTTCAGCGATTAAAGTGGCAAAAGGAATGCCATTTATTGCAATACCTACTACTGTGTTTACATCAAGATCATTATTTTCTATTTCTTCCAATAAAATATCACATAATGCATCTGAGATATAACTCATCCTCGAAGGATAAACTCCAAGGGAACGCCAACCAACTTTTATATCCCCCTCTGGTTTTTTTTCTTTTCCCTTATTTAAAAGCCATATAGCCGTTTCTTTTGAAACATTAAGATCCTCAGCAATTTCATGATCTGTAAGTCCATTTTTCTTATATTTTAATGCTTTGATAATAAGAGCATCGATCTCCTTCATTATTTACACCTTTACCTATGAATATGAAAATAATATTTAGATGTTTGCAAAATTTAGAAATCTTAAATTATTTATTTAAACAATAGAAAAACTAAAATATTGGAAATCTATGTGGAGATTATACTATATATATAAAGTTGATAATAATGGCTAAACAAAAAAAAGGAGAGGGGTTTCATTCCTCTGCAGGTTTAATCCGATATTTTGATGCAGAAGAAAAATCATCATTAAGGATACCACCTTGGTTTGTAATTGTTATGTGCATTTCAACAATTGTAATTTTATCGATTGCACATTTAGTTATTAAATTTTAGTTAATGATTTCTATTTAACTAGCATTTTTATTGTTAATTCAACCGTTTTTTCTATTGCTTCTTTAATATTGTTTTTTTCTGGCCCACCAGCTTGAGCTAATGTTTTTGAACCTCCTCCTCCACCACCTAATAACTTACCAGATTCTTTTATTACAGCTGAACAATCAAAATTATATTCATCAGTTAAATTTTTTGAACATGCAATAGTTATTCCCTTTTTACTACCTATGACTATAATTCTACTTTCTTTTTCTATAGTTGTTTGACCAGCTATTATCAACTCGTTAAAGAGGTTTGATATTTTTTGTATTATTATTATTTCAACAGATCCAATATGTTTAATTTCATACGGTAATTGTTTATAAACTTCTTTTTCATTTGATTTTTTTCGTTTTATTTTTTTTATTTTTTTCCAATTATTGAATATATGTTGACAAGCTTCTTTTAAATCCTCTAATTCAGTTAATTTATCATTATCAAAATCTGATAAAAATCTTTGAATTGTCGATTCTAATTGGCTAATTGGAACTGAGAATATTTTAGACGCCTCATTCAATTGATTTGTAATATTTATTTCATTTTTTATTTTATATTTAGAACTAATTATTTGAATAATTCTGTTGTATTGCTCGATTTCCACTTTTTGAAAAACTTCAACCATTTTACCAGCAGTAAAGGTAATTCTATTTACACCGTCTTGAATTCTCTCAGATTTTAAAATTCTAATTTGTTCGACTTCATTTATGTTATTGAGATGTGTACCACCGCAAGCTTCAACATCTACTTCTGGAATATTAATGACTCTAATTGAATTCCCAGGAGGAACCCCGCCCTGGTACAATCTAAACCCATATTTTCTTTCAGCTTTGTTTCGATCAATGATACTTTTTTCAACGATTGCTCCCCCTTTTATTAAATCGTTTGCAGTTTTTTCAATTATTTTAATATCATCATCAGATATTTTTTTATAATGAGCAAAATCAAATCTAGCTTCTTTATCTGCAATTTGAGAACCTGCTTGCCAGATATGGTCACCCAAATTTTTCCTTAATGCTGCATTTACAACATGAGTGCCTGTATGATGTTTCATAAGTGAATATCTATATTCCCAGTCAATTTTCGCATGAATTTTATCTCCAATAGATAAATCACCTTCAATAATATGTATTATTGTATCTCCTTTTTTTAAAGTAGATTTAACTTTTATTTTATTATTATTTACTATGAAAAATCCATGATCTCCTGGTTGACCACCGCCCTCAGGATAAAAACTAGTTTTATCAAGAATTATTTCAGTTCCATTAATTAATTTATTTTTCCATATAACTTTAGCGTCAAATTCTTTTGTGTAATGATCATCATAAAAAAGTTTCTTTGTAATTGGTAAATCTTGCTTTATCTCCTCATTTAATATAACTCTTTCTTCATGTGAATGTAGTTCAGCTATCATAGAATAAAAATTTTCCGGAATTTCTATATACACTCCCTCTTTTTTAGAAATTTTTTTAACCAAATCTGGCGGCATTCCGTGGGTATCATATAAAGTTATTAGCTTTTTATTATCTAACTTCTCCTTGTTTTTTATTATTTTTTTTACTAATAATCCGCCTTTCAATATAGTGTCAGAATATTTTTTTGTTTCAATATCCAATATTTCAAATATTTGCTTTTTTCCATTTAATAATGATGGAAAATCATTATTTAAATTATCTAACTGGATTTCAACTAAATCTCTTAATGTAGCATCAAATTGTAATTTTTTAATAAAACGAAGAGATCTTCTTATTATGAGTCTTGCAAGATACCCTGCTTTAACATTTGATGGAACTATACCATCTCCAAGCATAAATGCAAGACATTTTGAATGATCTGCAAGTGAGTATAAAATCGGAGTATCATGATTATTTTTTGAATTATTATATATCCAATCAATAACTCTTGGAAAAACTGATTCATATATTGTGTTAGTACCTTTTGTTATCCATGATATTCGTTCAAGTCCATAACCCGTATCAACAATATTTAATGGATTTTGAGAATATTTTTCACCATTTATTATGAAATTACCGTTTAATTCTTTTTTTAGATTCATAAAAACAAGCGTTGCAATTTCTAATCCTCCAGCTAAAACTTCAAGACAAGGACCTGCATTTCCTCCACCGTCCCATAATTGTTCTTTATATGTTATTTCATTTCTTTCAATTCCAATTTTATTTACAAAAAACTCGTCACAATATCTTACAGTTTCTTCCTTCCAATATATTTCATCAATATTTTTATTGAAAGCATGATGTCCCATCATTTCGAAAATTGTTAGATGACGTCCACTTACACCAACCTGCTCAAGATCATTTAATCTTATACATGGTTGAGAAATTACCAAAGGATTAGCTGGAGGAGGAACCTCTCCAGATGTAACATGTGGTTGAAAATCTGCAATAGATGCAATTGTTAAATATATATCAGATCTCCATCTTGCAATAACTGGGCATCTTTCTCCAGTTATAGGGTAACACAACTTAGAATGATTATTTTTCTCAAAAAAAGATAAAAAATATTCTCTAACTTCATTAAGAGATAGTTTACTATTTCCCATTGGATTGTTTATAAAACTGAAATCTGTACAAGGTTTATCTCCACAAATGTCTAAATCATAATTTAATGTCCAGAAATAATCTCCACAAGATTTACATTTTTTTCTAATAAAATCATTATTTATGAAGAAATTTAATTTACATTCTTTTTCTAGAAATGAATCCATTTTATATCACTTTCATTGAATATTTAATTAGTTAATAAGATTGACCGAATTAATGAAAGGAAAGTTAAAATTTATTTCTCCTAAATCTGACGATTTTTAATGTTTTATTATTTGATTTTGTATATGTCTTTCTTTATTTTAATTTTATTTTCTCTAGCTAGCCATCCAATTGCTGAATAAATTTCCTTTTCATCAATTCTTAACTTGAATAATAGATTATGAATAGTTATATCTCCCTCCTTGAACAAAAATCTCCAGATTATTCCTGCATTTTTGCCAATTTGATTGGTTAAATTTGTATTATCTAATCTAAAATATTCTCCTTCTTTTCTTATTTTATTTTCCTTTGCTAACCATCCAATAGCTATATATAATTCATATTCTCTCAAACTTGTTAAGTCCATTAATTTAAAATCTGTAAGCAAATTATTACTATTATTAAGGACATTCCAAACCTTACCAGCATTTCGGCCAAATTGTTCGATTGTGTTAATCATTAAATCAAGTATTGATAAGTAAACAAGTAGTAAAAATATTACGCTTTATTCTATGTTTTCAATAAGATTTTAAATAAATACTAATATTAAAGAAACATATATATAGGAACCGTTAATTCCCGCCATATTAAATTTAACTTGTTATATAAATTTAAAAGAAATTGAGGAGTAATAACATCACTTTCGAAATACTTAATAAATATATTATATTTTGCACATAATACAATAATTGTTAATAATATTTGAGGCATGTAATGAGCAATACAATAGATGAATTAAAAATTGAAAAAGACGAATATCAAAAAACGGCAAATACATTAAAAGAAAAAAGGAATAAATTACATTCAAATTCTAAAAGACTAGCAGATGATAGAGATTCCCTTAATTCTACAATTAGAAACACAAGAAACAATATTGCGTTTCATAAAAAAAATAGGGATGAATTAAATGAAAGAGTTCAACATGCCAAAGAACAAAGAAATAAATTAAATACAAATCTATTAGAAATAAAAAAAAGAATTATTAGTTTAGAACGTTCCCAATCATCTTCATCTGGGATTAATTTAAATGAATTACGTAAACAATTAAGATCCTTAGAAGAAGAACAAATGACGAAACCTATGTCGCCTAGAAAAGAAAAAAAAGTCATTGAATATATTTCTGAATTATATGCAAAAATAATAAAACAAGAGAAACTTTTAAATCAGGATCCTAAATTAAAAAAAGCACTTGAAGAGGAAACTGCAATTAAGAATAAGGCAGAAAAACAGCACGATATTGTTGAGAAATTAGCAACAAGAGCTCAAGAAGAACATGAGTCGATGATTAAATTAATAAAACAGCTTGATAATTCAATAAGAAAGGTAAATGAAATTCAAGAAATGATAGTAAATACAAAGATACAAGCTGATGAGGTTCATAAAGAATTTATTAACTATGTTGATAAGATTCATGATTTAGAAAGAAAAATTTCGACTGCTCATGATGAAAAAAGAATAAAAAAGAAAGCAGTTGAGGTTTCAACTGCTCATAAAGAAGCGAATGAAATATTTGAAAAATTCAAACGCGGTGAAAAACTAAGCACTGAAGATCTTATGGCCTTACAAAAAGCAGGACTTATTTAGTAATACCTATCTATAAGGTGTTGAAATTATGCAATGCGAGCTTTGTGGTAATGAAGGTTTTAAATGTTTTCCATCTAATGTTGATGGAGTACGAATGATGCTTTGTCCAGGTTGCATGAAATATGGAAAAAGTATAAATGAAAAAAAAGAAATAAGGCCCAATGTAACCAAATCTATTAAAACTATTATTAAAAGAAAAATAGTTAGAGATGTTTATGTTGGGATGGATAGAGAATTGATATCTAACTGGTCAGAGTCAATAAAAAATGCAAGAATAGAAAAAGAATTATCAAGAGAAGAATTAGGTTTTAGAATTGGTGAGCGAACTGTGACAGTTGCTAAGATTGAAAATGGTGATCTAAGACCTTCAGATAAGATAGCTGAAAAAATTGAGAAAGAACTTTCAATATCTCTTTTTGAGAAAGTGAAAGAAATTCCAACAAAAATAAGTAGCAATCATTCAAGTGGTCTCACCTTAGGCGATTTCATTAAAACAGAAGAAAAATAGATATGTTAAAAGCAAATTTATCAAAAGCGATTGAGTTGCTAAAAAGGGGAGATATAATTGTCTATCCAACAGATACTCAATATGCGTTTGGGGTAGATATATGGAATGATGATTCAATTAAGAAAGTTTTTAAGATAAAGAATCGTCCTAATATTAATCCTCTACCAATTGCAGTAGCAAAATATGATGATATTACAAAACTTACCTATAAAAATAAATATGTCAAGAAGATATGTGATCATTTCTTACCAGGTCAATTAACAATAATTTTATACAAAAATGAAAACATTTCAAATGTTTTAACAGCTGGAAAAGATAAAATCGCAATAAGAATACCTAATAATAATATTGCATTGGAATTACTCGGAAAATTTGGCCCACTAACAGTAACTAGTGCAAATTTCCATGGAAAAAAAACACAAAGTACAATAGAAAATATTTATTTACAATTTAAAGATAATATAAATTGTTATCTAGATTATGGGATGTTAAACAATAATCCATCAACAATAGTTGATTTAACATATAAGAAACCAACAATAGTTCGTCAAGGTACAATATCTCTAAAAGATATTTTGGCGGTGATTTAATTAATTAATGATATAGTCTTTGAAAAATATAGGAAAGCTGGAAAAATTGCAACTAAAGCAATGCAATTTGGCGTTAATTTAATTAAACCAGGGATTAGTTATTTTCACGTTGCTGATAGAATTGAATCACAAATAATTGAACAAGGGGCAAAACCATCTTTTCCAGTAAATATATCCAAAAATGAAATTGCAGCTCATTATAGCCCCAATTATGATGATAATACTATTTTTAAAAAAGGAGATCTAATCAAATTGGATGTTGGATCTCATGTAGATGGTTATATTGCAGATGTTGCAATAACACTGGAAATCGGGTCAAATAAGCACACGGAGTTAATAAAAGCCTCAAGCGAAGCTTTAGATAATGCAATTGATATTATTAAACCAGGTATTGCAGTTTCAGAAATAGGTAATATTATTGATTCAACAATAAAATCTTATAATTTTAATCCTATTAACAATTTAACCGGTCACAGTTTAGACAGATATGAACTTCATTCAGGTGTTTCTATTCCAAATGTAGCAAATACTATAAATAAAAAAAAACTAAAATATGGTGATGCAATAGCCATAGAACCTTTTTCGACTATTGGGGATGGTCATGTAATTTCAGGAGATGGAAGTAATATATATTTGATTAAATCTCTAATAAAATCAAGATTAATACGAGAAAAAAAATTGAAAATATTATTTGAAAATATGAAAAATAGATTTGGTACTCTTCCATTTGCTCAACGGTGGTGTAAAAATATGACAAATAATGTAGATATCTCTTTAAAAAAACTCTCATTTTTTGGGATTATAAAACAGTACTCTCAATTAGTTGAACAAGGAAAAAGTGTAGTTTCGCAAAAAGAACATACAGTATTAGTAATTGAGGGGGGGTGTGAGGTGATTACAAGAATATGAAATCTACAAAAAATTCAGGTATAAAAAAATCTGGAATATTAAAGTTTGAAGAATTAAATTGGAAACAAATTCAAGAATTAGATTATCAGAAAACAATTTTTTATTTAACTATTAGCCCCTTAGAAGAACATGGGCCGCATTTACCTGTGGGAACTGATATATTTACAGCTAGAGATGTAATATTTGAAACTGCAAAGATATTAAATAAAAAGAAACCAGAATTAACCTATGTTATTTTACCGCCTATTCCGATTGGTTCATGTAAATTTAACACTGATTTTCCTGGTAGTATATCAGTTAGTAGTAAAATTGTTAGAGATGTAGTATATAGCTTTGGATCATCACTTGCTCATCATGGTTTTCAATTCATGGTAATTTCAACATTTCACATGGCAATAGCGCATCTTAGAGGCATTTACTCTGCAATGAATAAACTAAAAAATAAATATAATATGAAAGTTTGTGAACCATGGGGTCCTTTCTTCTTTAGTGATGAAATAAAAAATCGAGAACCTAAGTTAGGATTTGATTCAAGTAGAGAGATACATGCGGGATTTAGAGAAACTTCGCTTATGAAATATCAATACCCCTATCTAGTTGATGAATCATATAAAAATCTTCAAAGTATTTATAGGGATTTAGAATCACCTAGAATTGTTGGAAAAAAATTCAAACAATTAGGATTAAAAGAAGGATATGTTGGTAGCCCGTCTAAGGCAGATGCTGATTATGGAAGATGGTTTTTTAATGAAATTGTTAATGTTTATGTGAATGCAACAATTGCATTATATGAAAATGGAAAAATCTTAAAATTACCTAAAAATAAAAATATAATTATGAAAGCATTATTTTGGGAATGATAATTTGGAGATAAATAGAACATAAGGAGAAAAACTATAATACTTTGTTTTTTTTAAAAAAAATATTAATATTCAATTATTAATTATCTATGAATTTTAATATCCAATCTTTCAAATAGTGCACTTATCATTAAAGGTAAAAAAACAGTTGCATCTCCATCTATTGTTACAGTATTTGCTCTTTCTTTTATTTTACCCCAAGATATAGCTTCTCTCGTTCTTGCTCCGCTAAGACTTCCATCATATTCTAATGCAGTTGAAATATAAACAACATAGTCCAAGCCACCTTTAAATTGATTCCACCATATCGTATGATGCTTCGAAATGCCACCTCCTAGTATAATGGCTCCACTTTTTTTTGCATTAAAGATTATATCAGATATATCCTGTTCATCAGCTAATATGTCAATATTAAAATCTCTATGGTCCTGATAAAACATCCATAAATGAGAGCCAAAAGCCCCATCAGTTATACCTGGTATAAACATTGGAATTTTATTTTTCCATGACCAATATATTATTGAATCTTTACAATTTTTTTCTCTTTCAAGATTTTTCCCAAATTCCCATATTAACTCTTTAGTTGACCATCTTTTTTTAATTTTATATAAATTGCTAATTAGGGGATATATTTTTTCTTCAAGTATTTCTCCATAGCATTTATTTGGAATAAAAATGTTACCTAATCTGTTAATGCCCTCCTTATGGAGTTTAACATCATCAACTATAAAACTTCCATGATAATATTTCTCCCAAATTCTTGCTAAATCATGATCTAAAGTCCCCGATGTTGTAATTATAATATCAATTAAATTATATTTTAATAAATCTTTGATTATTCCTCTTGTCCCAGTTGAACAGATACATGCTGGAAAAGATAGAAATTTTACACATTTTTTTTCTTTTACCATTTGCTCTATAATATTCACTCCATTTGCAATTTTTTTTGCTGTAAAACCGCCAGATTTATACAACTGGTTAATTAACTCATTTGAAGTACTTTTATTTTTTAATTTAATATCTTCAACAATGATTTTTCTCATTCTTCACCTATAAAATTTTAAATGATCCATAACCAACACAATAACTACTTGATTCAACATCATTAGAAGTTATATATTTCAGTAATTCAATTTTACTTGCCCCAAGTTTTTTAGTTGCAATAAGAAGAGTGGCAATAGGCCCATATCCACACATTGAAATATTATTATTATAAACAGTTGAAACTAATCCATTTGCATCGAATTTTTTAATTTTTTCTATTGCTAGTTTATCTTGACTTCTTGCATAAGAATCCGCAGAGAGATTTTTTGGCGGTAATCTACCATATGGAAATCCCTCATGAGAAAAATCACTACTAGCAATTATTAATATTTTCCTGCTATCTTTTTTAATCGCATCTGCAATTATTTCTCCAGTTTTTTTGACTGTCTCAAAATCTTGTGTTGCCATTGATATTAATGCTGCTGTAAATTTTCTATTTTCTGAAATATATTTTAGAAATGGTATTTGAACTTCTATACTATTTTCACCATATGGATGAGAATTCTCATTAACATCAATAAAATTTCCTGAAAGTTTGTCTATTAATTCTTCATCCATCATTACATCCCCCATAGGTGATTCCCATTTACCTGGAGGATACAACGATACATTAGAGCCCACGCCTCTATGATTAGGCCCAATTATAATAAAACTATCTGCGAAATCGTCTTCAGCTATTGCTAAATATGAATGTGCAGCAACCGCACCTGAATATGAAATTCCTGCATGAGGTACAATAACTCCTTTTAATTGACGTTTTTTATTATTTAAAATAGGATATACTCCGGGTCCATGTTTATTAATAAAACAATTTTTTATTTCATTTCTAAGTTTCTCTTTATCTGATGAATAGAAACTTCCTGCTACGGTAGCTTTTCTAATTTTTTTCAAATTCATTCTAACAAAACATCTATATTTATTAATAGTCCATTAATCTTATCCACAAAAATTATAAATATGATTGTTTAATACGAGTAAAAACTGGATAAGGATTATTGATGGAAACTGTTTGTCACATTGAAATTGTAAAGGATGGGCGAGATTTTGTTGCAAGAGTTCATCTAGCTGATGGTACAACAAAAGAATATCGACACCAAGTTTTTGAAGATGCTCTGACTGAGATGGTAATTGATCTGCAAGAAGAATTAGCAGAATAAAAATTAAAATATATTTTGTACAAAGAATAAGGCAATAATAAAGAAAATAATTGCATACATTAGATATACAAACATTTTTCTTCTTTTAACCATATTTTGATATTTATCTTTACATTCTTTTGAACATAACGTTTCAGAAATAGGTATTACGTTTCCACACATGTGACAATGAGCATGTTGATTAACTTTCTCAATCATAATAAATCCTCTTATTATATCTTTAATTTAGTAGATCATATACTTGAACACTTTCTTATATTTTTCTTATTATTGTTTTTCCTTTTTTTACATTTATTTTAGCAAGTGTATAAATATCGATATTATTATTTTCAATAATTTCTTCAACAGAATTTCCTTTATCGATTGTTATAATGACACACTTAACAATAACGCCAATTTTAATTAGAGTTTTTAAAACTGCTTTTAAAGTCCCTCCAGTACTTAAAACATCGTCAACAATTATTATTTTCTCTCCTTCTTTAAAACCATTTAAATATAATTTTGAATTTGAATAACCAGTTTTCTGTTCAACAATAATTTCGTTATCTAATCCATATTTACGTTTTCTTATAATCGAAAATGGGATATTCATTTTAAGAGATAATGCTGTTGCAAGAGGTATTCCCATTGCTTCTATGGTTACAATTTTGTCAATATTTTCATATTTCTTAACAATTTCAAGCATTCTATTTGTTACTTCTTCTAAAAGAATAGGTTTTATTTCTGGGATCCCATCTGTTAAAGGGTGAATAACATATTGATATTTCCCTTTATTCATAATTGGTGCATTTTCTAAAGATTTTCTTAATATTTTCATTTTCAAATTTCTCCTACCTCCATACAAACTTTTTTTAATATAGGAATAAATTCATCAATACTTTTTTTTGATATATGTGGCATAACAACAATACGTAAACATGAAATCCTATCAATTTTATTTACTTTCCAACCTAAATCAGATAGTTTTTTATAAACTTCATCTAAATTCTTAATTTTTATACCTAATACATTCATTGTAGGCTTTGTGATAAGTTCTAATCCAATTTTATTTATTTCACTTTCAACATATATTGTAAGATTCATACAATTTTCAATCAATTTTGTATAACCCTTTTTACCAAGAAATTTTGTAACTGCATAAGCAGCCGCAACTGGACCACCAGATCTTGTACCTAAAATACCAGTTTGTTTTTTACTATTTATGCAATGTGATTCTACACTAATCTTATTCAACCAATTTTTTTTCCTAACTGCTAGTAACCCGAGAGGTATTGCCGAATATCCCATTTTATGAGCATCAATTGAAATTGAATTTACACCTTTTAATTTAAAATCAAAATCAGTAACTTCATAATTCAAATTTTTTAAAAAAGGGATGATAAAACCTCCAAAAGCTGCATCGACATGTAAAAAAATATTTTCATCTAAAGAAATATCACTAAGTTGTGGAATTGAATCAATTGTTCCAAGTTCAGTTGATCCAGCAATGCCAATTATAGCAGCAGTATTATCATTTATTTTGTTTTTTATTTTGTTAATATCGATAACATAATTTTTTGTTAGTGGAATTGTGATTATTTTCATATTTATTAGTGACGCTATTTTTTTAAATGAGAAATGAGCACTTTTTGATAAGATTATTTCATTTTTTTTAGTCAACTCTTTTGCTAACCACATTGCAGTAATATTTCCCTCAGTACCTCCACTTACTGTAATTCCTCTAGCTGTTTTGGGTGCATTTAATAATTTTAATATATACTTTTTTAAGGCAATTTCAATTTCATTTGTACCTGGAAATAGTTCAGGATCGCCTAAATTAGTATCTAAAAATTTTATATATGCTTTGGTTGAAATTTCATGCGGTTGTGTACACATTGATCCAATTATTTTTCCACTTGAAAAAGTAAAATCTTTGTTTTTATATTTATCTAATTTTTTTAATATATTCTTATATTTTATTTTTTTGTCATTAATGATCATTTAAAACCTAAAAGATTTAATTATTCAAAAAATATTTCCTTTATTTCACCATCACATTTTAATACCGGAAAATGTATTTTGGTTATATGATGGAAAAAGAAACAAAGGTTGAGGCGGAGGTAGTAACATCATTTTTAAAATTACCGGTCTATACACGTGAGGGAATATATGTTGGTCATGTTGGAAATATTTTTTTTGACATGGATGAAAAACGTATTAGTAGTCTTCTTGTGACAAACACAAATCCATCAATTGTTGAAGGTACTGTTGATGTGGCTGTTCCATATAGATGGGTTAATGCAATAGGTGATATAGTTATTTTATCACATTTTCCAGATCGGGTTACTACTAAGAAAAAACAAGAAGAAACCGAAAAAGAAGATTCTGAAATTGACATTGTTGAATAATATTATACTTAAATAATTAAAAAATTCTTGATGGTTTAAAAAATTAAAGAAATTTTTAATTAATTTTATATATTAATATTTTTTAGATTCAAAAATTAAATAAGGAAAATATTTATATTATAAAAACAATATTATTACTATAATATTAAAATAAATATGATATTTAAGAAAAGAAGTGAACAATAATCCTTATATAGTTTGCAATACAACTATATTTATATATAATCTAATAAATTGGTGTCAAAAATGAGATATATATTAAGATCAATAAAAATATGCTTTATGATAAGTATTCTGTTGTTTAGCCTATTTGCTTCATTTGCAATAATAAATCCAAAATCTAATATTGTATCGGCTATAGATCCACTAGTACAATATGATTCTATTGTGGCCTTAGAATTTGCTGATTCTAGTGCTTTGAATACACCTATTCATCCATTAGGGGGAGTAAGAAATGTGGATATAAAAGTAACATATATCAGCACTGTTCCAGATATTTTTAAAACTCCGCCCGGTAAATATATACTTTTTGGATTTTTCAAATTTGTTTTTCTTGCACCAGTTCATCTAAAAATTGAGAACATACCCGACTGGTGTACTGCATCTATAGCACCGCCAGATATTATTTTTGATGCTTTTGGTGAAGGATCTGAACTTGAACGTAAAGTAACCCTTCAAGTTGCTGTGAATAAACAATCAACTGCTTTATTCCCTTTTACACTTCAAGTTAAAGCAACTGGAGATAGCCCTGACAAACATATTAAAGCTCCTCCTGAAGTAAGCTTACCAATTGCAATAACTCCTGGATATGTCCCTCTTATATCTACAGATCCTGGAGCAACAATTAAAAAAACATCGCCGGGTGAACCTGTAAGTTGGGATATAAAAATATCAAATAATGGAAATGGTGAGGCATTAGTTAGAGCTAGAATAATTAACATACCCGAAGGATGGGTTGTTTCTGTAAATCCACAAACAATTGTCCCCTCTTTAGCTGATGGGGAATTAAATGAAAAAGTAATGTCACTAACAGCATTACCACCGTTAAATATTGGATATTATAATGAAAATGTTATGTTAGAAATCGAATTAACACCAGAATTTTCATCACCAGGTACTGGAGCTTCGGCAAATTTAACAAAAGGGGAATCAATATATCTAACCCTTGCAATTCAACTTAGAGGATTTTCTATGCCTGGATTTGAGTTTTTATTTTTAATATCTGGAGTTTTAATTTTTATAATCATTAAAAAACATAAGATGTCAAAAAAGAAATGATGATTCAATAAATATCTGCAATAGTGAAGGAGGTACTATCATTAGACATATATTATCAATATTATGCATATTATTATTAATTTTGCCATTAATATATTCTAATGCTGGGTTAATAAAAGCAGATGATAATAATCTTCCTATTCTAGAAGCAGAATTAACAATTTTAGATGATGTAGATTTAGTCGAATTTGGTAAGGAATCAACAATTGGTTTAAGATTTACACAATCAGGTTTTAACTGGACTAAACTAAGTGAAACAGGAAAACCTTTAAAGGATTTTATATTTGCAAAAATATATTTACCTATCCTGTTTAATTCAATAATTTATCTTCTTGGTTATAATAGTGTTGTTTTCGAAACCGAAATCATTAATAACCCATTTGGATGGGAAGCATGGGTTTCGCCAAGTTCAGTTACGTATTTCACAGGAGAATCTACAGCTGATGTGGACCTTCATGTAAAGGTTAGTAGACCTACAACTGCAAATACTGCAACGATTCGAATAAAATATACTGCATATAGTGGTGGTGAAAATATAATGGGAACAGCTACTACTGATGTGTTAGTTTCAATAAAGCAATACCATCTAGCAGAGGTTAATGCAATAAATCAACATAGAGAAGTACCACCGGATACTGTTGTTTACTTTCCCATTGAAGTAACAAATCGTGGTAATTATGAAGATACATTTGAATTTGAAGTCAGCAATGAAATTAACGGGTTTTTAGGATTAGTATCAGGTCATATAACATTAAAACCAGGTGAAACAGGGCAGATTTCAGCAATGATTTTAACACCATATGTTTACTTATATGATTTTGGGACTCAAACATCTCTTAACATTAGTGCATATTCAGTATATGAAACATCTAAAAAATTTTCAGCATCAATATCAATTACATCTAAAGGTTTTTTAATTTCAGAAATGTTTGTGTTAACTATTGCAATAATTATCTTGAGTATTATATTTATTTACTTTATTTTTATCTATATAATTGATAAAAGAAGAATAAAGATTTTTGGAAAACCAGATAAACCATGGAAAATTCCAAGTGAAGAAAAATATTTACAGGAACTTAGAATAAAAGATAAAAAAGAATATAATGAAATTAAAAAAATGATGATGGACGAATATCAATCTTCATTATTATGGTATAAAGATAATATTGAAAAAAACAAAATTAAAGAAAAAAAACAAAAAAATAAAAATCGATCAAATGGGATTTTAAACAAGGATATTTTAAAAAATTTCTTTAATAATTCAAATCAAAAACATAAAATAAAATTGGAGAAAAAAAAGAAAATTCAAAAAAATAAAATAAAGAAAATAGAAGATAATATTAAAGAAAATTATAATGAAACAAAAACCATAGAATTATTGGAAAAAAAACAAAAAGATGCAAATAATATATTAAAGAAATTTATTAGTAATCTAACTAAAAATAAAGAGAAAAAAGAAAATCTAAAAATAAAAAAACCTCCGATTATAAATAAAGATGTTCAGCATGAAGTTAATAATAGGCCTGAAAATATGGATAGATCTGAAAAAACTAAAATAAAATCAATAAATAAAATAAAACTGGAAGAGAAAAAACAGAAAAAGAAAATTTCAAGATAATTTATGGTTTAAAAAATAGTTATCTTTTTATTCTTAAATTCATTATTTGAATATTATTTAAGAGGATAAAACATGAATAAAAAAATTGGTACTATATCTGTTGGCATTATTCTGATATTAATTTTTTCCATAATAATATTTTTTGTTTTTATTAATGATCAAACAGATGAGATTAATGAAAATAATGGATTAATAATTGATTATAAAACATTATTTATTGGTAAATGGGACGATCTTTTTTATTATTTAGATGACAATTCTTATAGTACTTGGGAATTTTATGAAAATGATACAATTAAAAATATAACAACAGGTTTATCATATGATGGTAGTAAATCAATAACAAAAATTAAATGGCATGAATTTAAATTGGAAGATACTTTTATTTATTTAAAATTTGAACCAACTAGTGATTATAAAACTTATTCATATGTTTTCACAAATTCGAATAATCATTTTTCACTTTATGATAGTAATGGTATTCTAGGAATACCAATGATATCTTTTAATAGAATTAGAAAGTAATTTAATTTTTTTTAATATTTATAATATATTAAAAAAATACAATTTATTTAAAATCTAATAATTAAATCTAATAATTAAATCTAATAATTATATTGAATAATACAATAGATGATGATACTAAAGAGATGAGCCAAATATTTTTATTCCATATAAAAATTTTATAACCATCAAATGATTGAAAAGGAATCAAATTAAATGTTGCTAAAACTGCATTTATAAGACAAATGAATCCAAATATATCATTTAATAATGTTGATTCAAAAAATACAAATAAATATAAATAAAATGTAATAATAGAAATTAACAAATTTGATAATGGGCCTGCTAATGCAATTTTCCCCATTTCAAATAATCTTACTTTTCCTCTAAACATAACGGCGCCAGGTACTGCAAACACGATAGGTGTAAAAAAACCAAGTATAATTGCTAATATCAACCCCTTTGAATACATTCTATATTCAGACCATAGATGATATTTTTGCGCAACAAATTTATGAGAGATCTCATGACAAAAAAAAGCGATTATCACTCCAAGAAATGATTTTTCAATTCCAAGAATTAAATTATTAAATTTAAATCCAGAATAATATGCTTGAATCATATTATTATCTGTTAAGGCAAAAGAAAAAGCAAATGTTAACACGAATATTGAGATTAATAGATGTTTTATTTCCAATCTACTAAATTGTCCTGTTTCCCCTAACTCAATTGTACCTTTAGGGAAATACATATACTCCCTCGGGGGGATATCATGGTATGATTTGTATTTTTTAGTATCTTCAATCATATCAATATCTTTTAATTAAAATTCTATTTATGTATTTTTTTAATTATGCTGATTAACCTGCTAATAAACTTGTTATATATGGAAAAGCTATAATTGTACCGATCATACTACCTAAGTTTGCCAATGCAACAACCATTAGTAATCGAATTACTCTATTGTTCCAAAAATCTCTAAGGGAATCAATTTTACTTAGACCTTTAAAATCTTTTATGAGAGGTGTTCTTAATTTAGCTTCTACATAACCTGCTACCCATCCAGCAGCGATAGCTGGATTTAATGAGGTAATTGGGGCTGCAACAAAAGCAGTTATTATTGATAATGGGTGACCTCTTGCAATTGCAGTACCTATAGCTGAAAAAACACCATTTATTATGAACCAATATAAAAACATCTCTAAAGCTAGATCTAATCCTTTAAAATAAAATGCATAAATTATTAATGCAGCAAAACAAATTGGAATTATATAACCTATCGTTTTAATTATACTAAATCGTTTTTTTGGTACATACTCTAATTCTTTTAAATCAAAATCAAAATCATTTTTTGTAAGATACTCTTTAATGCCTTTAAGATGACCTGCGCCTATAACAGCAACAACTCTTCCTTTTTGACTTTCGTTTAGAATTTTTTTTGCTATATATTTATCTCTTTCATGTATAAGTACTTCTGAAACACTTGGAGCAATTTCACCAAATTCATCCATCATTGTTGATATGATGTCTTGATCCATCATTTCCTTTAAATCAATTTGATCTAAATCCTCCTCTTCATAGCCAACAATAGCCTTTAAAAATTCCCATGTGAGTCTAATTTTTTCTCTAAAACCCATTTTTTTCCAAGCTCTTTTTAATGTTATCGATATATCTCTATCGACTAATGCTATTTTTAAATTATTTTTCTTTGCTTCATTTATAGCAGCAATCATTTCAGAACCTGGTTCAACTCCCTGATCTTTTCCCAATCTTCTCTGAATGGATGATAAAAATGTTTGAGCAAGCATAAAATATGCATTATTTGATTTTAATAGAGAAGTAATTGGGGTGTTTTCCCATCTATCTTTATTTATGATACCTTCATGACGTCTCTTACAAAGTTCATCAGCAACAATATCTGGGTGATATTCTTCAATTACTTTTTTTACTTCTGTTATACTATCTTTAGAAATATGTGCAGTACCTACCAATATAATTCTATCATTAATCTTCTCATGCAATTTGCTTTCCTTCAGTTATAACTATTAAAATATAATTTACTTTTTATATTTCAGCTTCAAAATCCTCAACTGTTGGTTTAAAATTTTCATAAGATTTAATTTTCCCATTTTCTTTTAATATTGCCCTTGATAGAAGCCAATAAACAAGAGCAAGAGCTCTTCTTCCTTTATTATTTGTTGGAATTACGATGTCAATATATTTTAACTCATTATTAGTATCGCATAATCCAACAACAGGGATTCCAATATTCCTTGCTTCATCTAAAGCTTGAGAATCAGCTAAAGGATCTGTTACAATTAATAATTCTGGTTCAATAAATCCTTTTGCACTTGGATTTGTTAATGTTCCAGGTCTAAAACGTCCGTCTAATACTTTTATTCCAGTATATTCGGATAATTTTCTTATTGGTTTTTGTCCATATTGACGGACAGATACAACAAGAATATTCTCTGGATTAAATTTTGAGATGAATTTTGCAGCAATATTTATCTTTTGATCAGTTTTATTTATATCAATAATATACAGTCCATCATTTCGAACTTTGTAGATATGCTCTTTCATATCTGCTGTCTTTTGTCTTGTACCAATATGAACACCTGATGTCATATACACTTCATCCGATATCATCATATCTTCAGAAATTTTTTTGTTATCTTCTTGTAAATCTTTTGTCATTTATTTTGCACCTTTATTTTATTCTTGCTCGACTCTTTTAACTGTTATTGGTATTGCATCTTCTTTAAATTCAAGCATAGCAATATCTATTGGGAAAATAATATCTTTTGGAATTTTAATCAAGGAAGGAGCTCCCATTGATATTTGTAAAGCTCTTGCACCAATTATTCGCGCTTTTTCAAATCGAGTATATTTCAAATTTATCCTCCTTAAATGGATATAATAGAAGCACCAAATGCCAGTTACATTTAAAAAGATTACCCTTAAAATTTAATTAATCGCCACGAGATTCAATAAATTCACTTGAACGGTTAGAAAATTCTTCTAATGCTAATTGTATATCAATTGAAATATCTCTTAACAATTTATCAAGCCTTTCATTTCTAAATTCTTTAATTCCATCCGCATCAGAAAATAATTTTCCAAAATATTTCCCTTCTCCTTTATGAATTTCTATATCATATAAAGTTTCTTCCATGTTTTACCCTCCACCTCAAACCAAATATATTTGATATAAATAATTTATGAAATATTTAAAAATATTATATCATTCTTTCAATTAGTCTATTTATCTCTTTTCCTCTATAGCCTAAAGCACCTTTGTTTTTAAATGATTTTTTTACACCTTCATATCCTTTTTTTGGAGGATTTAATCTAAATAATGGTTTTATCTCTGGAATATCGGTATATTTAAATTTATTTTCAATGATTGATTTGGATAGTTTATCAATATTATCGAGAGAAGTTGCTGATTTTATATAGTCATCTGTTAATTGTTTATCTCCCTTAAGTTTTCCTCTTGATATTATCAATTTTAATAAATTTTCTTTTTCAATTTCACCCCATGTGACATAATCCTTAATTACTTGTAGCATACCTTTCATTACATTATTTTCTTCAATTAGAACACAGTGGTTAACTCTAGTTAAACGAAATAATTTTAATGTATGTTTTATATCTGGTTTAATATTAATTACACCTCTTACTCGAATAACTGCAAATACCATTTTAATTATCCTCCTGATTTTTAATTGTCTGATGATCCTTTGATAATACTTCTTCACTTCCAGATAAAATTCCAATCTTTCGAATTTCATTATTCATTACTCTCATCTGAGTATTTTTTTGAAGAGCATCATATACTGCTTTTGCATAATTTACTGTTGTTTTTGTTTTACCCTTAGTAAATGCCCAGCAATCCTTTATACCGGCTAATTTAAGCATTTTTTTAGCTACATCTCCAGTTGCAAGTCCAATACCCTGAGGTGCAGGTTTGAATACTATTTCAACTGAACCACTTTTACCTTTAATTGCATAAGGAACTGTATGAGGTTTTCCACATCCACATTCCCAAGAACCGCAACCTCTTCTAATTTCTATAATATTTAATTTTGCATTTTCTATTGCTTTTCTTATACTTGAACCTACTTCTTTACCTTTTGCTTGTCCTAGACCTACATATCCATCATTATTACCCACAGCAACAGTTATTACAAATCTTACTCTTCGACCTGAATCAGTCATCCTTTGAACCATATTTACATCAATTACTTCATCTTGTATATCAGGTAATAATAAATCTACAATTTCAGATTCTCTTAAAGGTAAACCTGTTTCTAGTGCATCTTTCATATTAGTAATTTTTCCACTTCTTATAATTTTCCCAAGACGTGTTTTAGGATCCCATTCTATTGAAGTCATCTCTCTAGGTCTTGATGGTCTTCGTTGTCTTTGATTTCCTCTTGCCATTATCAATCACCGATTATTTTATTTTTAATATCATTCATTTGAGTCTCAATTTTTTTATTAAGATGATGCCCCTTAATTCTATTTTCATCTGGTAATTTATCATTACTATGGGGGCATTCAATACCAACATCTAAAACTCCTTTGAGAGCAGCAAAAATTTTTGAACCAGTTACTGGATTTCTTCTACCTATATCTAATACCCCCTCTTTTATTCCTTTATCCAAAGCTCTCTTTGCAGCTAAAATACCTGTTAAATAAGCGGCAGAAGTCGTAGAGGTGGAATATTTCCAATTATAGTTTTTTATTAACTCAGTTGAAATTGCCGAAGCAAGAATTTTATCTCCAGTTGCTTCGTATTCTATGAATTGTATACGAATATTTTTAAGAGAATGTCTTACAACAATTCTAATTTTTCTTGATTTTAATAATTTTAATCTTTTTCTATAATCTGTAAGCCCTTCTCTTCTTCTTCTTTGTTTAATATAATATCGAGGTCCTTGTTTCATTGATTATTCTCCTCTTTAATGATGCCATCTGAAATTAGATGAGTTTTTAAATGTTTTTTATTCCTAAATTCTCCACCCTTTGCCTTTAGATAATACATACGATAAATTTTCCTATTTATTTTTTGATTCTCTCTTAGAGTCTTAAGATATGATCTAATTGGTCTAATTGTTAGTATCCACCTTCTTTTTCTTGGAAAACGTGCATATTTTGCACCTTTTCTTGAACCATGATTTTTTCTACGACCTTTTCTTTTTTGTTCAGCGACATATTTTTTTCGTCCATGTGATATACCTTTCTCCTGTTTACTTTTTATAGCTTTACCTTTTATTAGAACTCTAACATCATCTTTTGTAACAGCTTTTGCAATCTCATCTATCCTATCTTGATCCATCCATACTCTGTTAACACCACATTTTATTATTGTTGCTGCCATTCTTCGTTGATTTCTTAAATCAGTCATTTTTATATCACTCTCACATGTTAAGTATCCTAATATCAAGCTTTTCAGCTTTCTTTGCAATTTCAATTCTCTTTTTTGTTCCAACTGTACTGCCTATTCTTGCAGCTTGTGTTTTTGGATTAACTGCTTCCAACTCATTCATATTATGAACAATTACTTCTCCAAAACCAGATGAATGCAATCCACGAGTTTCTTTTGGTCCTCTAAATCCAATTCTTACTTTGCTAGGCCTATATTTAAGATTAATTCGCATTTTGGATGTTATACCATCTGGTCTTCTCCAGTTCCTTGGAATTCGTTTGTATCTGAACCATTCCTCACGCAA
>JAJISJ010000039.1 GCA_022848765.1 Thermoplasmatota archaeon | reverse complement strand
GTCCACCTGCATCAATCTTATTGGTTTTTTTAATACATAAACCACATTTTGTTAATTTTTGTAATGATCTATAAACAGTACTTCTTTCCTTCTTTAATTTATATGCTAACTCTTGAGCTTTTAATTCACCATCTTCTTTTAATTTTTTATAAACATTGATATCTAACTTATTAAAATCAAAAATACATCTAATAACATCATCGCAGCAAATATTTTTCGATGTATCTAAGAATCTCATGTTTTTTAAAGGTATTACATTCTAGATATATAATGATTGTGTATAATTATTACACAAACGTTATATATATCTAATATTATACATGCTATCTAATGGATGATCAATTAAATAAAATTAAAAAGAAAAAACTTGAACAAATGAAAAAAAAATATTTTAGTATAGGTGAAAAAATGAATGAAATGCCAAATAAACCAATAAATATTACTGATGCAGATTTAGATGAAAATATAAATAAATATTCAATCATAGTTGTTGATTGTTGGGCACCGTGGTGTGGCCCATGCAGAATGGTTGGGCCGGTTATTGATGACCTTGCCAAAGAAATGCAAGGCAAAATTGTTTTTGGAAAATTAAATGTAGATGAAAATCAAATTACAACAACAAAATATCAAATAATGAGTATACCATCCCTATTAGTTTTTAAAAATGGCAAATTAGTTGATAAATTAGTAGGTGCTATGCCAAAAGAAATGCTTTTACAAAAACTTGAATCATATCAATAAAATTGATTAATTGGATTGAAGAGTGAAAAATTTATGAATAAATCGAAGGGTCTTATTTTAATAACCTTTATTTCCTTTATTGCAATATCTTCAATATCTGGATGTATTGATCAAACTAATGATAATGTTAATGATTTTGGTGGAGAGGAATTTAGTTTTCAGGGACTTGATGGATTAAACAAAAATTTAAGTGATTATAGAGGAAAAATTGTTATTTTAGACATGTGGGCAACTTGGTGCAGTCCTTGCGGATATCAAATGCTAGAATTGGAAAAAGTATATCATTATTATGGCAAAGAAATTATTGAAATAATATCAATAGATATTGATCAGGGGGAAACAATAAAAATGGTTCAAGATTATATTGATGAATTCCAAAAAAATGGGATCAATTTAGATTGGATTTTTGGTATGGATGTTGAGGAAATTTGGGAAAAATATAAAATAAGTGGGGGAATTCCTACTTTGTATATATTTGACGAAAATGGTAAAATTCATTACAACCATGAAGGCGTAAGTGTGTTTTCTGAAATACCAAGTGGATGGCCTCAAAATACTGTTACGCTTAAGGAAAAGATAGATGAATTAATATAATATTTAATAAGGAGGTTGAAAAAATGAGAAAAAGTATCGTAAAAATGTTAATAGGAATATTTTTTATTTTTGGATTATATTTATTAATTATTAATAACGTAATTGCATATAGCGATCCAACAATTGATGTCGATCCAGTAGAACCAGAACAGTTATCAACGTTAACAATCACCATAACATTCGATGATTATGATGATATACAAGAAGTTTTTTTACTCTATAATGAATGTACTAAAAACGATATTTGTTTTACGAGACAAAATAAATCTATGACAAATTTGGGTGATGGTAAACTTGAATTAAATATTAATCTTGAACATGATGACGCGGCTTATATACAATATTGGGTTGAATTTAAAACTAATGAAGGTTGGCAAGCATTTCCAGAAGAACCTCCTTATCCGAAAACATACTTAAAGGAAAAGCAAACAAATGGCGGATCAAACGGAAATACTAATGGACAAAATAATAATGATACCCCAGGTTTTGAATTAATTGGAATGATGATTTCGATAATCAGTATATTAATATTTGTACATCTTAAAAAGAGATGATCAATGAGATTTCAAATCAAAAGATTAACATCTCAAATTCTAATTTTTTTCTCAGCAAATTTAGGAGCATTAGGCTTTCAAACAGGATTCTGTTATCCATTTTTTTATTGCAATTCATGTCCTTCTGCAACTTCTGCATGTCCATTAAGAGCAATTGAACAAAGCGTATATAAAGGAAGTTTTTACTGGAAATTATTATTATTCCCTATACTAATACTCGGTTTTTTTGGTGTAACATCCGGGAGAGGTGTTTGTGGGTGGGCTTGTCCAATAGGATTATTACAAAGATTAACTGGCAAAATTGCGAGAAAAATTAAAAAAAATCCGAAATTAAAAAAAATTGGACAACATAAAATTGAGAAATATTTTAGATATATTAAATATTTAAATTTAATTATTCTAGTTATATTTACAACCTATATTATTGGATTTATGTTTACTGATATCTGTCCAATTGGATTTCTTACTGGAACCATTCCAACACTTATACTTTATCCAAGTAAATTTGTACCAAATCCCTTTTTTTGGATCGCTCTAATAATATTTATTTTATTTCTAATTTTAATTTTTATGATAGAGAGAGGTTGGTGTAGATATTTCTGTCCGATAGGTGCAATTTTAGCTCCATTTAATAAAATTAGTATGCTATATGTATCTCCTGTGGAAAAAAATATATTTGATAAGGAATGTATTCATTGTAATGCATGTGTTAATTCTTGTCCAATGGGCATTGATGTCATCAATATGAATAGAGATCCTGAATGTATTCTTTGTGGAAAATGTATTAATGTTTGCCCAAAGAATTTAATAAAATTTGAGAGAGTGTAAAAAATGAAAAAAATGATTGTATTTCAGATTTGTGCATTAATTTTAGTTTCAGGTTCTTTAAGTTTAATGATAATTCAAACAGATGTGTATGAAAGAGTCCAATCTGGAATTGTAGAAGTATTATGTCTTAGTTGTTTAAAACTTGAACCAAAAACAAAATCTGATTTTATATTTGAAACAACAAATGGAGAACCACATCCAGATTTTGTAATTGAAAATCTAACAAAAGGAGTCATTTTTTTACATTTTAGTGAGGATGCTTGTCCTGGTTGTGATATAATGTATCCTATAATTAAAGATTTATTTAAAATCGAATTTGGTAAGGAGGACATGGTTTATACCATTACTAATTTTGAAGGTAATGTAATTCCATATTATTATGCAAATCTTGATCATACTAATGAATTAATGAGAAACACATTTTCGATATATGACAAAGACAATATTAAGGGGTTACCCATGTTTTCTATTATAACATTAGGTTATGATAAAGGTATAATAAAACCATATTATACTACATTGTATGGTTCTCTTAATTTAGACAATGACTCAGATAGATTAAATTATCTTATTGAATTATTACAACAAAGTATAGAGATTTATGCGCAAAATTCAGAGGGTTTCCATCCATAAAAAAAAATTCATTATCCATTAATTAACTAGTTTCAAATTTTTTTATTGTTTTTGTTGCAATTATATCTGATCCAGTACCTAACACATTTTGTATAATTATTTCCCCCATTTCAACAGGGGCATTTACCGATGTTCTTTTGATTATTTTTAATATTTTAAATATTTTCTCTTTTGGAATTGGTTTACTGGTTTTTACACTTAATAATGGCAATATTCCATTTTTTACCAAAATAGAGGTTGTCAGAATTCTCTTTGGATTAAAAACTTCATTTTTTGAATATTCAATACCTTTTTCGCATTTAGCACCATCAATTATGAATAATTCTTTTTTATTAATTCTAATTTCACAACCGATTGGACATAAAATGCAAGTAATATTTGTTTCCTCATTCATTTAAACTAACCTCTAAAATATTATTTTTAGAAAATTTTGGAATTTTAACTTTTACGTTAATAATACTTGCGGGATTTAAATATTTCAAATTTTTTATAAAAATTTCATTTTTATTTAATTTGAAGGAAATTTTAGTAGAATTTTTAGGTTCATCTACCCTAATGGAAAAATTTATCATTCCAGTAATATTTATTTGTTGAGGTATTATATGTTTAATCCCATTACCTGGTTTTACTATTATCTTTTTATCAGCATAATTGATATTATTATTATTTTCTTTTAATGTGTTTATTGCTGATTGTCTACCTGCTATTTTTGCATGTATTGATAAAAGATCAACTGTATCATATACTTGTAAACAATTCCCACATGCGTAAATTCCAGGTATTGTCGTTCTATAATCTTGATTGACAATTGGTCCACCAGTTGAAGAATCAATTATTATTCCAGCATCGCTTGATATTTCATTTTCTGGAATCAAACCAACTGATAATAGAAGAGTATCACATTTTATGGTTTTTTCTGTACCAAGTATTGGTTTTTTATTTTTATCAACTTTCGCTATCGTAATTTTTTTTAATCTATCTTTCCCTTCAATTGAAGTTATTGTATGATTTAAAAATAGTGGGATATTATAATCTTTTAGACATTGAACAACATTTCTTGGTAATCCATTTGGATATGGTAGAATTTCAATTACTCCTAGTATATTTGCTCCTTCGATTTTTAATCGTCTTGCCATTATTAGACCGACATCACCAGATCCTAAAATTACTATATTTTTACCTGGCATTATATTATAAAGATTAATAAGAGCCTGTGCTAAACCAGCAGTATAAATTCCACTAGGCCTATCACCGGGAATGATTAAATTACCTCTTGTTTTTTCTCTACACCCCATTGCTAATATTATTGATTTTGATTTGATTTTTAATAATCCCTTTTTTGATGCTGAGATTATTTCAAGTTTATTATTAAAATTTAGAACCATTGTCTCTATTAGTAATGTAATTCCAAGGTTTCTTGCTTTTTTAATATATTCATTTATATATTCTGGACCTGTTTGAGATAACCCCGTTGCTTCTATTCCAAATCCATCATGTATACATTGAGGAAGAATTCCTCCAATCCAATTATTTCTGTCAATAATAATTACTTTTTCTGCACCGGATTCTTTTGCTGATATTCCTGCTGCTAATCCTGCAGGTCCACCACCAATTACTGTTACGTCACTTGTAACTTTTATCAATATCATTACTCCCTAATTTTACCAATGAATAAGTTAGATTTCTGTGATTTTAATTTAATTTTCGTTCTATCCAAGTTAAATTTTTCTTCCATTATTCTAATTATATGTTGGGTACAAAAACCACCTTGACAACGACCCATTCCTGCTCTACATCGATATTTTACGGATGATAGAGTTTTTGCCCCTAACGGATTTGATAACGCATTAATTACTTCTGCTTCTGTAACATTTTCACATCTACAAATTATTCTTCCCCAATTAGTATCTCGTTTGATTATTTTTGATTTCTTCACATTTGTCATATCTGAAAATTTTTTATATTTCTCATATTTTGAAATGAATTTAGTTTTTTTACTTAATTCAATATTTTTTGATATTATTTTTACTACTTCTTTTGCAATTGCAGGAGCAGCTGATAATCCTGGAGATTCTATCCCTAAAAGATTTATCAAACCTGGATTAATCTTACTATTTTCAACTCTAAAATCAGAAATTCTATCATATTCAGGAGGAGAAATTTTGCATCGAATTCCTGAATATGCATTTATAACTGCTTTTTCATTTACGGAAGGTATTATTTCTTTTACTTCTTTTAATATTAAATTCATTTTTTCTTTAGTGGTTTTAGTATCATTTATGTTATTAATATATTCAAAAGTAGGGCCTAATAAAATATTTCCATCTATAGTAGGCGTAATATGGATTCCAAGAAATCCATATTTCTTTTGGGGGATAGGATATATTAATTTTTTTATTAATGAATTACAATTCTTATCTAAAACTAAATATTCTCCTCTACAAGGATATACTTTAAAATCAGGTTCTTCTAGCATTTGAACAATATCTCTACAATTTAGACCTGCTGCGTTAATAATAAAATCAGATTTAAAAAGTCCATTATTTGTTTTAATGTTATATTTATTATTAATATTATTTATATCAATGATTTTTGTTTCTAATAAAAATTTAACTCCATTAATTATTGAATTTTCTGCAAGAGCTATTGTTAATTGATATGGTAGAGTAATACCAGCAGATGGGACAAACAATGCATATTTACTTGAAATATTTGGTTCATTTGAATTTATTTCTTCAGCCTCAATTAATCTTAAACCTTTCACATTATTTTCTATTCCATTTTTTTTTAATTTAATAAGATCTTTAATTTCTTCTTCATTTCTTGCAATAATATATTTTCCCGTAAATTTAACTGGAACAGATAATTCTTCAGCTA
Organism: Thermoplasmatota archaeon; assembly: GCA_022848765.1. Taxonomy (GTDB): domain Archaea; phylum Thermoplasmatota; class E2; order DHVEG-1; family DHVEG-1; genus JAJISJ01. The sequence continues at coordinate 3,820 of JAJISJ010000039.1, read as the reverse complement.
AAGATTGGAATATTTTGTTACCTTCAACACAAAAATGAGCTTTTAATGATTTTGGCGGAGAATTTATACCACTATGAATCACTCCACTATTAGCCTTACTAGTAGAAGAAGCAACATCACTTTCTTTCTCAAAAAGAATAATATCTAATTCATATCTTGATAACTCCCTTGCAATTGCAGAACCTATAACACCTCCTCCAATAATTGCAATATGGAAGTTTTTCATGTTTTTAAGTATTGAAATTAACCATATAAAATATTAGCATTCAAATATAACATTACTTTTTTTATATTATTAACATATTCTATAATTTATGGAAGTTGAAATTCCTTATGGAAGAGAAAATATAAAAATTAAAATAAATGAATCTCATGAGATTCTTAATCCAAATGTAGTAGCAATTAAAGACGCGGATCAAGTTATAAGATACGCATTGGATAACCCCATCAATACCATACCTTTTCAGCAATTTATTCAAAATGCAAAAAAATTATTGATCATTGTTAATGATGCTACACGTCCAACTCCCACAAAAAAGGTTTTAAAATTCCTTTATCCAATATTATCAAAGCATTCTAATTTAAAATTTCTTATTGCAACGGGCGTTCATCGAGCACCAACTGAGGAGGAATATCATTTTATTTTTGGTGAATACTATGAAATTTTTAAGGATAATATTTATTCTCATGACGCTCGTAAAGAGGAGAATATGGAATATCTTGGTAAATCAAAAAATGGTACTGAGATGTACATTAATAAACTAGTTTCAGAAATGAAAAATGTAATTGTAATTGGTAGTGTTGAACCTCATTATTTTGCTGGTTATACTGGTGGTAGAAAATCGTTTCTACCTGGTGTTGCATCATATAAAACAATTGAAATGAATCATAAATTAGCATTAAGTGATGAAGCATGTTCTCTGAATATTCAAAACAATCCTGTAAATGAGGATATGATAGATGCCATGAATGTTTTAAAAAATGTAAATGTTTTTTCAATACAAACTATTCTTACAGCTGAACATAACATTTATGCTGTAACTGCTGGTGATCTTATAAAATCGTTTAATGCTGCAATAGAATATGCAAATGAAGTATTTTGTGTTCCTATAAAAAGAAGAGGCAATATAGTTATCTCAGCAGCCCCTTTCCCGATGGATATAGATCTGTATCAATCCCAAAAAGCTCTTGATAATGGTAAGCACGCTCTTGAAGATGGTGGTGTAATAATTGTTGTTTCAAAATGTAGAGATGGTGTCGGTGAAAAACAATTCTTAGATTTATTATCAAGAGCTGAAACTTCAAAACAAGTTTTTGAATTATTAGATGTTGAATATAAATTAGGATATCATAAAGCAGCTAAAATGGCACAAGTTGGTATTAGAGCTGAAATGTGGATGGTTTCTGATTTAAGTGATAATACTATTGAAAAGGCTAAATTAAAACCATTTAAATCTATTCAAAATGCTTTAGATAGCGCAATTAATTTTGTTAAAAATAAAGGTAAAAAACCTCATATTGTAATAATGCCTTATGGAAGTTTAACAATACCTCAATTAACTCCAGATTAAAGTTAGATGTTCTTTATATTAACTATTGGAATATTTACAAATTCTTTTAAATCTTACCAGTTGAAGTATTAGTAGACATCAATGACATTTAACATATTCTCTAACATTAAGATGTTATATTAAGACAATTTTATCATCGGCCCTTATTTTGAAAATATTTTTATCCTATTCAATTAGAAATATTTATTAAATAATCTCTTTTTCTTTGATTGAAGATAAAATGAATAATGAACCGATTTTTTTAAAAAGTGGAGAACAAATCAAAAAGATTAAAACTCCTGGTAAAGTAATTAGATTGATGATTAAATCTAATAAAATGGAAGCAAATATTGCAGAAATGGAGCCTCACACATCATCGCGATGGTATAAACATGACGGAGAAGAACTACATTATATCCTTGAAGGTAAAATTGAATACGATGTCGGTGATAAATCATTTCATCTTGAAAAAGGAGAACTATTATGGCATAAATCAAATTTTAGACATAGGGCTAAAAACATCAGTGAAGAAAAAGCTAAATATGCCACTGTAGGGGCACCCCCTACATTCATATAATAATTTGAAAAATTATTGTTTTTACATTTAAAGTTCTAATAATTCTTTACTAAGCAGCGTTATATGACCCATTTCTTCTTTTATAATATCATCGAGTTTCTTTTTCCCAAGATGATCTGGAACAACATCTTTCATTCCCAGATAGAAAACAATAGAGTCCTTTTCAGCGGTAATTGCCTCTTTAAAAATCTCTTTTAATGAAGTTGTATCAAATTTTTTCTCATAAAATACTCGCGTATCAGCAAGGGCTCGAAGATAATATTCCGATTCGCCTTCAGGATCAAATGTTGTTGTAATTTTTTCTTTTTCTGACAATTCTGATCTTAATTTTTTAAAGGTCTGCTCATGTTCATCTTCCATTTCTGCTAGATGCAATAATAAATCTTTATTATATTTACCAGAAATCGATTCTGCTGCTTTTCGATAAAAATCTGCTCCATTTTGTTCAATATATACTGCTATTTCAAAAATTTCATCTGCATTAAAATCTATTCCCATTTTTTATACATCCTCCATTTGATTATCTTTTTATATATTCATTATTTCCCTAAAATTATCTTCCAAGAGCTTTTATCATTGTTAAAATTTGTCCATCAGTAAAACCTAAATGACTAATAGCACCATTTAGACAGGCAGCAGCACATGAACCGCATCCTTTACAAAGTGCCTCATTAACACGAGCGATAAGAACTTTGTGGCCAAATCTATCTACTTCTTCTAATTCAATTGCTGTATATGGACATGCATCAACACAGAATCCACATCCGCGACAAAGATCTTCATCTACATTTGCTACTGTTGCTTCAATCATCAGATGTTTCTTTGATAAAACATTACAAGCTCGAGATGCAGCGCCACTTGCTTGTGCAACAGTATCTGGAACATCCTTTGGGCTTTGACAACATCCAGCTAAAAATATTCCATCTGTAAACGTATCTACTGGTCTAAGTTTCGGATGTGCCTCTAATAAAAATCCATCAGCACTCTGATTAATGTTTAAAATTCTTGAAAGATCTTTAGAATCTTCTCTTGGGATTATTCCTGTTGCTAATACAACAAGATCCGCATCAATATCAGGGTGACCTTTTGCCTTTACAATTGTTTTTCCTTTATCAGTTATTATTTGAATTGGATCATCTAATTCTCTCCGTTTATATATTACATCTTCACCTTGAACTCTGTTATAAAATTCTTCAAATCCTTTTCCAAATGCTCGAACATCAGTATAATAAATAGTAAGTTTTGAATCAGGGATTTTTTCTCTAACTAAATGTGCTTGTTTCGCTGTGTACATACAACAAACTCTAGAACAGTATTCATTTGTCTCTTTATCTCTAGAACCTACACATTGAATAAATACAACATTTTTGGGTTCTTTACCATTTATTTCAATGAGTCCCTCAGTTGGTCCTGAGGCTGATACCAGTCTCTCAAACTCAAGCCCAGTTATTATATTATTAAATTTACCATATCCATATTCAGGTTTTCTAGTAGCATCGAAAAGATCAAAACCTGTTGCAACAACAATTGTTCCAACTTCAAATTCAACAAATTCTTCTGTTTGATCAAAATCAATTGCATCTACTTCACATGCACCTACACAGAGTTCACATTTAATGCACCTATCCATGTCAATTTGAGCCAATGCAGGAACTGCCTGTGCGAATGATGAATATATTGCTTTTCTTGAATT
>JAJISJ010000038.1 GCA_022848765.1 Thermoplasmatota archaeon | reverse complement strand
ATAGTTATCTAAATTCATCACATATCTCCTTTAATTTTTTTCTTTTAATGGCGGATTATACACCCTCATTGAAAGTTCTTTATCTACCATAAACAATCCATTGCCCTTTGTACCTGCAAGTTCAAGTTTTGATATTATGTCATTATCATTTCCCTCTTCTTCTATTTGCTCAGTAACAAACCATTGTAAAAATATTTGAGTTGCATGATCCTTCTCCTTTATAGATAAGTCTACTAATTCATTAATACATTTTGTTACAAACTGCTCATGTTTCAATGTTCTTTGAAACATATCCATAGGATCTTTGAAATCTGAAATGGGTTCAGTTATTGCCATTAATTTTACTTTCCCACCCTGACTATGAACATAATCATATATCTTCATAGCATGTTCCATTTCCTCTTTATATTGGACCATGAACCAGTTAGCAAAACCTGGGAGCCCATTATTCGTACTATAGGATGACATTGACATATAAAGATAAGCAGAGTACATCTCTTTGTTTATTTGTTCATTTAATGCTTTTTCAATTTTTTTACTTAACATTTTAAACCTCTTTTAATAATTATTTTATCCTTTTCATTGGCTTACCACAACAGTAAGGTTTTGTCTTGGGTTCCTCATCAAACTCAATTATTCCACATGAACATTCATTTTCTGAACATTCACATTCATATTTGATAGGTTTTCCTAAATTTTCACAACCACAATTTTTACACATAATATTTTTCACCTCTTATTTTTTCAAATAATTACCTAATTTATTTCCAATATTTTTAATATTTTTTAAATCATCTTCAGTTGGGATATAATTTATATTAATATTTTGAATAGGAATATCCCATGAAAGATCTCTAATTATTTTTTCAATTTCTCCAACAGCTTGACCGCCCCAACCATATGATCCAAAAACAAATCCAATTTTATTTTTAGGTCGTAAACCCTTCATATAAGATAAAAAACCACCCATTGTTGGAAGAAGTCCATTATTCAATGTTGGCGATCCCAATAATATCAATTTGGTTGTTAAAACTTCTGAAATGATATCTGAGATATGAGTATTTTTTAAATTCCTTATTGATACATTGATACCAATTTCATTTATTCCTTCTCTTAAAACATTAGCTATTATTTCTGTTGAACCCCACATTGAATCATAAATTATTAGAGCTTTTTGTTCTGATTCATATTTTGCCCATTTTTTATATTCATTAACTATTTTATCAATATGAGTTTTCCAGATTATACCATGACTTGGTGCAATCATATTTATTTCCAAATCTTGAATTGATGAGAGAGCTTTTTCAACTTGAGAACCATACGGCATTACAATATTTGCATAATATTTCGCTGCTTCTTCCTTAAGAACTCCCCATTCAAGTTCATGATCAAATCTTTCTTGACTAGCAATATGTTGCCCAAAGGAGTCATTTGATAATAAAAGTTTATCTTTTTTGACATAAGTAACCATAGAATCTGGCCAATGAACCATTGGTATATGTACAAATGTGAGATTTCTTTTACCTATATTAAGTGATTCACCTGAATCAACTACCTTTAAATTTAAATTATCTTTGTAATGTTTATTTAATCCTTTTTCACCACGTGTTGAAGTAATAATTTTTGCATTTGGACAAATTTTCGCAATTTCAGGTAATGATCCTGAGTGATCCATTTCGACATGATTTGAAATAATATAATCAATTTTTTTGGGATCTATAATTTCTTTTATTCTTGAGAGCATTTCACCAATAAATTTTGGTTTTATAGTATCAACTAATGTTATTTTTTCGTCATTAATTAGATAAGAATTATATGTTGTACCTCTATTTGTTGAATATCCATGGAAATTTCTAATATCCCAATCAATACCTCCAACCCAAAAGATATCAGGTTTAATCTCAATTTTTTCCATACTTTTACTCCTTTTCAAATTGCTCTTTTGATGCCCCACAGATTGGGCATACCCATTCTTTTGGGAGATCTTCAAATTTTGTTCCAGGACTAATTCCATTATCAGGATCTCCTTTAGCTGGGTCATACACATATCCACATACATTGCAATCGTATTTATCCATTTTTTTTTCCTCCTTATTTTTAATTTTATCATCTATTTTTTTATAATACGTTGGTGCGGTTTTTGGAGATAATCCGCCTTTACATTCATGATAATATTCATAAGTCATCACAGGATCATTTGTTAAAATATTAGCATCTATAACTTTTCCAATAAATATTGTATGAGTTGAAACATCGACAGTGTTTATCAATGATAACTCAATATAAGCAGTAGTATAGTCTAAAATTATTGGAATTTTATTATCTGATAATTTATATTTTATATCATTAAATTTATCATGATCTCTACCAGATTTAAAACCAAAATTGCCAATAAATTTCATTGGGGCTTCTTCAGATAAAACTGAAATTGTAAATAATTTACATTTTTGAATGCAATCATGAGTCAAGTTTTTCTTATTTATACTTACTGCAATTATTGGTGGCTCTGATGAAACTTGAAATATTGCATTAGCAATCTGCCCATTAATTTTATCATTGTTTTTTGAACAGATTATGTAAATTCCATATGAAATTTTATGTAAAGCTTTACGATCCATATTGATCAATTTCCTTTTCTATACATTCTCTACATCTGCCTTTGAAATATCCATGTACTTCCTCAATTTTATGCCCCTGTTCTAAAGTTTTTCTAATATTCGGACATTCAATATCAATATCAATAATCCTCCCACATTTTTTACACATGAAATGATGATGGATAATATTTTTTATATCGTATCTTGTTTCTAAACCGGTTATTGAAATTGTGTTAATAATATCATATTTATTAAGTATTTCTAATGAGTTATACACTGTTGTTTTTGATAATGACGGGTTATTTTCTTTTAAGTCTGTATAAATTTGATAAGCTGTGGGATGGTTTCTATTTTTATCTAAATATCTTAGTATTTCAAGTCTCTGAGGAGTAATTTTTATTGATTTCTCTTTTAATAAATCAACATATTTTTCATACATCATATCACATAATTTAAAATCAAACCTAAATTATAATCATTACAATTTAGTATCGCATACAAATTAAGTATATATACTTTTCTAATGACTAAATTCGCCTAAATCATAATTTTTCTAAGTTCACAAATAGCTAAAAAATATTAATGATAAATAGATACACGAATTGTGAAAAAAAATGGATAGTTCAACTTGCCCTCTTGATTATCGCTATGGAAGAAAAGAATTAAAAGATATTTTCAGTGAAAATAAAAAATTACAATACTTATTAGACGTTGAATCTGCTCTAGCAAGAGCCCATGCAAAACTAGGAAACATTCCACAAAAAGCTGCAGATGAAATAACAAAAAAAGCCACAACAAAATTTGTAAAAATAAAAAGAGTAAACGAAATAGAAACAGAAACAAAACATGATATAATGGCTGTAACAAAAGCTCTCTCTGAATTATGCGATGGAGATGCAGGAAAATATATACATCTAGGTGCAACAAGTTATGATATAGTTGATACAGCAAATGCATTACAATTCGCAGAATCAACAACCTTTATCCAAAAAGGATTAAAAGAGCTTAGATCCACTTTAGTAAATCTATCAAAGAAACATAAAAAAACAGTTATGCTTGGAAGAACCCATGGACAACATACAATTCCAATAACTTTTGGTTTAAAAATGGCTGGATTTGCCATGGAGATAGAACGACACTTAGAACGACTATTTGAATGTAAAAGTAGATTACTAATAGGAAAATTATCAGGAGCAGTTGGAACTGGTGCAGCCTTAGGCGATAAAGCATTAAAAATCCAAGAGGAAATGCTTATAAATTTAAGACTAGGGGTAGAAGATGTCTCGACACAAATAGTCTGTAGAGATAGATATAATGAGTTATTATGTATCTTAGCTAATATATCAACAAGCATGGAAAAATTTGCAACTGAAATAAGAAATTTACAAAGAGATGAAATATCTGAAGTTGCTGAGGCTTTTGAAGAAAAAAAACAAGTAGGTTCATCAACAATGCCCCATAAAAGAAATCCAATTACCTCTGAACAAATCTGTGGATTATCTCGTATTGTGCGAAGTTTTATAATCCCTGCTTTTGAAAATTCTATTCAGTGGCATGAAAGAGATTTATGTAATTCATCTAGTGAAAGATTTATCATCCCACATTCAATAATTTTAACTGATTGGATTATATATCAGACAAATTCAGTGTTTAAAAACCTTAAAATATTTCCAGACCGTATGAGAAAAAATATGGAGATTTCTAAAGGTTTACCAATGGCAGAATCAATGATGACAACCCTTATAAAAAAAGGTATGGGACGGGGAGATGCTCATGAATTAATGAGAAAAACATCATTAAAAGCAGTCAGATTAAATAAATCATTAAAAGAAGTTTTTACCGAAGAAAATAATAAATTAAAAATTTTAAATAATAATGAGATAGATAATGCACTAAATCCAGATAATTATCTTGGAGTTACTGAAAAAATTATTGATAGAGTAATAAAAAAACTAGATAGATGATATAATGAATCCTATTGAAATAATAACCACAAATACTGAAGAAACTATAACCAGAGAAGAATTAGAAATTGTATTAAAAAAACCTAATCCAAGAGCATATATTGGTTTTGAACCATCTGGTGCAGTCCATCTTGGTTGGAAGATATGTACAAACAAAATTAAAGATTTCATTAAATGCGGTTTTAATTTTACAATTCTACTTGCTGATTGGCATGCATATATTAATGATAAACTAGACGGTGATATAGATAAAATAAAACTTTGTGGTAAATATATGGAAGATTGCTTTGCAGCAATGGGTGTTAATAAAAATGATGTTAAATTTATCTACGCAAGTGATTATGTTGGAGATCCGAATTATTGGGAATTAGTATTAAAAACATCAAAAGCAACATCCGTCGCCAGAGTCAAACGTGCAATGGATATCATGGGACGAGACGCAGAAGAAGCTGAAAAAGATCTTTCAAAACTATTTTACCCAGCTATGCAAGTATCAGATATATTTTATTTAAAATTAGATGTTGCATATGGTGGAACAGATCAACGGCATGCTCATATGCTTGCAAGAGATGTATCAAAAAAACTTGGTATTACTCCCCCAGTTGCAATCCATACACCTCTACTTACAGGACTACAAGCTGGGGGGAGAATGGATCCAATAGAATCAAAAATGAGTAAAAGTAAACCAGATTCCATGATATCAATTCATGATTCTCCAGAGGATGTAAAAAATAAAATAAAAAAAGCATTCTGTCCTGAAAAACAAAACATTGGGAATCCAATACTTGAAATATGTAGATATATAATATTCCCAGAATTAAAAGAAAATGTTTTCATCATTGAAAGACCGGAAAAATATGGAGGAAATCTTGAATTTTCAACATTTGAAGAATTAGAAAGTAAATATATTCAAGGCCTACACCCATTAGATTTAAAAAACTCCACTATTCACTATATAAATAATATCATCGAACCAATACGATCATATTTTGATAAAAATTGTGATAATTATAATAAGATGAAAGAATTAGAAATCATCTAAATAAAAGAATTATCATTCAATTTTTGATAGAGAATAAACATCAATTTTTTCATCATCAAATTTACCACTTGACACAATGCGAGATTTCAATCCTGACTTATTTAAATAAATATTTAATTTATCCCTATCACAAAGTGAGCTAAATATAAAATATGCATGACCATTTTTTTCAAGATATTTACTTACATTTAATATATATCTTTTAATTAGCTTTAAACCATCAATCCCACCATTAGTAGCTATATCAATCCAATCTTGCTTACTAAGAAAATCTTTCTCAATTATTGGTAAATATGGTGGATTAAAAATTATAACATCAAATTTTTCATTTTTCTTTAAAACTGAAAAAAAATCTCCATACCTAACCTCTAATGATCCTTTTAATTTTGACTTATTATCTTCATAATTTTGTTTTACAAGTTTAACTGAATATGGATTTATATCACTACAGATTACATTAGATCCGAGATTTGTACAAAATAACGCGATTAATCCGCATCCAGTTCCAATTTCGAAAACTTTATCATTATTATTTATTTTGATTGATTCAATAATTTGAAATGAATCTTCAGCAGGATCATATACATTAGGATGAAGTTTAATTTCAATATTATTAAAATTAAATGATTTTTGATTAATGAAAATTACTCCCATTTACAATTAATGATTACAATTCAAAATTTAATCTATAAAATTTAAAGATTTTATAAATAACTTATCTCTCAATTTCAAAAGCAATATTTAATTCTGCTCTATATAATGCAACTTTATCATCTACAATTTTCATATCAAATTTTGTTACTTCTGCCCTTCGAATATTTTTCACTGTTTTTGCAGCTTCTATTACACCATTTTTTGCAGCATCACAAAAACTTTCTTCCGAAGTTCCAACTATATTTATTATCTTATATATTCCCATTTTTTAAACACCTCAATAATTTAAATAATGTTAACCATACTTATCTTTTTTTATTACAAAAATTTCTTGTTTTTTGAAAATCACTCCCTATCTTATTAATATTTAAAGAAGTTACCCTATAAGATACCTTATAGCATTGAAAATACATTAAAAAGTATATATAATCTATGTATATTTTAAAGCAATAATGCATTCATAGAAAACACTTTTACAAGAGTAATGGGTTTACTTACAGTTGCAATTGCAGTTCAATTTGCTCTTACAGGAATTGCTGATTGGATTACGGGTGTTACCATATAAAAAAAAATTGATGATATGATATCTTATTATTTTTTCAAATTATAGATTTATTATATCCTCCATCTACTTGGGTTATATTTCCAGTAATATAGCTAGCTTTTTCTGAAGCATAGAACAATACTAGATTGGCTATTTCATCGGTGGTACCAAGCCTTCCAATTGGAATTTGTTCTTCCCATTTTTTAATTATATCCTTATATTTTTTACCTGATGTTAATGCATTAGCTTTTGCTAAATCAATAACTCTTTCTGTTAGTGTATAACCTGGGCAAACAGCATTTACAGTTATACCATATTCTGCAAGTTCGTTTGAAAGAGTTTTAGTTAATCCATGAATACCAGATCTTATTGAATTTGATAGAATTAAATTATCTATTGGTTGTTTAGCCGCAATTGAGGTCATATTAATTATCCGCCCCCAACCTTGTTTTTTCATAATTGGTATTACTTCATAACAACAATTTATTGTACTCATTAATAGTTGATTTACTGCTTTTTGCCAATATTTTTCAGTAGTATCAATAAATTTAATTGGAGGGGGGCCTCCAGTGTTATTTATTAAAATATCAATTCTTCCAAATTTTTTTAGTGTTTCATCTACCATTTTTTGGATATCTTCATGTTTTTCAAGATTTGTTTGAATTGGTAGAATTATTGCCCCTGTTTTTTCTTCAATTGTTTCTGCAGTTTTTTTTAAATTATTAATATTTCTTGAACAAATAGTGATTTTTGCTTTTTCTTCTGCAAAATTAGTTGCTATCGCTTTTCCAATTCCTTTACTAGCTCCAGTTATTATTGCAACTTTATTCTTTAATCCTAAATTCATCTATAATTCACCAATTAAAATTTCATATAAAAAAAGGTATTTTATTTTATATAGTTTTTATCTAAAAAAAAGATTATCAAATTTATACATTTTAATAAATTATAATTGTATCTTTAAAATTTAAAAATAATTCTTGAAAAAAATGGTTCATTAAAATTAATTAGAAAAAAAGACATCTATCAGGACGATGAAATTGATGATATTCTTGATAGTTTATTGTTTAATCAATAGCGTTTTCTTTAATATTTTTTTGATAATTAATCTTAATAAATATATACCTAGTAAAAAAGCAATGATTCCATCAACCAGAGCAATATATAACAGATTAAGTTGAATTAAGTATACCTCAAGAATTACAAGTAATATAAAAAAAACAAATAATAGAATTTCTTTAAAATATAACTTAATTTTACTCATCTAATCATTTATTATTTAATTTTATTTTAAAGTTTTTTATTAAAATATTAATTCTTTTTTATCATTGTTTTGAAACATGGGAAAAAATCTTCAAATTTCTCCAATTTAGATATAATTAAACCAAAATCATATTTTTCCATATTGTAAATTCCCTCCATATTTTTTTTTAGAACTTTTATCATTATACATAATTCTTCCAGAATTCCAGATATATATTTGTAATTTCTAATATTTATAATTATTTATCAATGAAAAATTTTTAAAAATTAATATTATAAACGATCTTCGACAATAAACTATAATATTATGGTAAATATAATAAAGGTTAAATTCTTTTCAACAAATTCAATTAAAATCTTTAAAATGTTGGGGGAGCAAAAAATGGAAAAATGGAGAAAAATTGGAACTTATTTCGATATGATTGTTGAAGAAAGAGGGAAAAATAGAAGACTTATAGATTGGACTGGAAAAATTATTACAGAATTCAGACTCGATTGATTTATAAAAATTCTTCTCAATATATTTTAAAATGATATTTTCCTTTTTTATACCAAAAAATTATTATTTAATTGACTGATAGAAAATATTGGTGTGAATGGCGAAATTAATTTGGAATAGATGTCCAAAACATAGGATGGATATGATAAGAGATTATGATGATGAACTACGACCTTTTTATTATTGCCCCATATGTGGTTTCTACAGATACTATGAAGGAAATGAGGGATATAATAATAGTTTAATATCAAATGATGATAATGAATTAAAATCGTTTAATAAAGATGAAACTGGTCCTCTCTGCCCTCAATGCAAAGGTAATTTTTTAGCACCCTTCGAACAAGATGGTTGGTATTGTTCCAGATGCAAATTTAGATCTTAATAATAGAATTTAAGGTTGAAGATAGTATTCATTGTTAAAAAATTGTTTTTCTCTTTTAGTTTTTAATAAAATTACTACAGAATGTTATAATAGTAGTTAAGTTGAAATCTCAAATTTAATTTAAAATATAAAAAGATTTATATAATTAGAATTACAAATATTATTGGTTTTGCGTAGAGGTGAATTAATTGGGAAGGGACAAAAAAACACCATATTGGAAGATTTTAACAGATGTTAGTTTTTATATTAAAAAATTAGAGAAAAAATGGAAGAATGATTATAATGTTTATGTTGATAGTATTCCCTCATATCCGCCCAATACAAAAGAACAAAATGTATTTTTTCCATCTTTTTATGAATCTAAATAGATCATGCTTTAAAGACAAAATAACAACTTTATCGAAAAAATATGTCTTATAGATAAATCTACTTACAGAAACTTTACAACTTAAATTATCAATAATTGGTATTTTGGGTATAAATTATTATCTATTCTAGAGAAATTACTCCCTGATTCTTAAGTTCAAAAAAACATTTTGCACATGCTCTAACATCAGCTAATGCATTATGTACATTTTCAAAATTAGTTTTAAATAAAAAATTATGAAGTTCAACTAAATTTGGCCATTTGAATCCTCCATATCTTCCAGGTATCTTACAATGTTTAGTGGAGGATTTCATTGTACATATTCGTGAGGTCTCAAAAAAATCATGAGATATACTATTTCTAAGAAATTCAGCTCCAACTATTTTTTCATCAAATTCCATATTATGAGCAATTATATAATTTGAATTTTTCACCTTTAATGCAAATTCATTTAATATTGGTTTCAATTCCAGCCCTTTTAATAATGCAATTTCAGTTGTTATTCCATGGATTCTTGAGGCAGATTTTGGTATTATAAAATTTTGAGGTTTTATAATATAATCTTTTTCATCAACACATTTTTCTGATTCATCAAATATTAACCATGAGATTTGAACAATACGAGGCCAGTTTTCTAAATTTTCGATTGATGCTTTGTAATATAATGGTAAACCTGTTGTTTCAGTATCAAAAAATAAATACATATTATCATAACGGTATCGTATTATTATTTTTGTATTTTGGGTGTAGAATTGGGAATATAACTACAAAGGAGATACTTTTATATATAATAAAATAATGATAAATTGTAACATAATAAGATTGGTGAGGAGAGAAAATGGTAAAAAATGATATGTGGGGAAAGATAGGAAGCTGGGCTTTTCTAATAGGAATAATCATTGCATTAATTGTAGGATTATATGCTGCTTATAATCTTGAAACAAATGGAGAAACATTTGGTGGGATAATTGCTTGGGTTCTTGCAGTTCTTGGAGCAATTGTTGGTCTTGTATCAGCATATGGCATGGGTACTATTACTGAAAAAGAAGTGCCAAGTTTTTTACTTGCAGGTATTGCTCTAGTAGTAATGTATGGTGTGTTTAAGGGAATTGAACTTGATCCATGGATAGGGTCACTTCTCCATGGTGTTTCCATGAGTTTATCCATATTAATTGCACCCGCAGTAGGAATACTAGCAATAAAAGCTATCTGGGATATTGGAAAAGAAGTATAATTTATAAAACCTATTCAACAAAATATCAGGACTAATAGTAAAGGGTATATTTCTCTTTTCTACATTTACCCTTATCACTCTCTCTTTTTTCTATTTTTTATATTATTTTATGATATTGAACAATTGTTACCCATTTTAATCGTATTTTTTATTGAATATTTTTAATTTACTTTTAATGGTAAATTTGGTTCTGTGTAATGTGAGTTTGGGAATTTTAGTTTGTGAAATCTAGTTTTATTTATATTTAAAGAATAAGCTGCTGATGGGAATAATACATTTGCTTCTAGTCCCCAACATAAAAAATTAATATTTTAATGATAAATGTACATATT
>JAJISJ010000037.1 GCA_022848765.1 Thermoplasmatota archaeon | reverse complement strand
ATCCGGATGAAAAGGAGGTGAAACGAAAAAATTATCAAGGCTAAGATGAGAAAAATTTTATTAATCCAAATACGAAGTCAACGGAGGTGCCAGCATGAAAACCAAGATTTTGATTTTTATCCTTGTTTAACTCTAGTTTAATATTTATTTCATCTTCATCTTCCATCTATTATCCCACTCCTAACTGTTTAATTGAATGATTTAATATATTTTAAAATTTTCTGAATATGTAATAGTAAAATTGTATATATGAAAAATATCTTTTTAAAATCAATTAGGAAATTGAAATAATAAATTTTTATTAAAAACTTTTACATTAAAATCTAATATTAATTATAATTAACCATCCTATTATTAGAACAAATATATTTATTTGGGCATTAATATACATATTAAAATAACATAAATTTTAAGTAAACGTTAATATAGTAGTAATTAATTTTGTTATTTGGAAAAATGGTTAAAAGAATATTATATTCTATGATTGGTTCAATATGTTCTATTATCGGAATTATTGGAATAATTCTTTCAAACGCTTTTTCAGAAATATTATTATTTGTTATTGCAGTAATATCAGGTTTATTTACATTAGCGATATCAGGGCAAGAAAAATAAAAAATTATTAACTAATTTATCTGATAAATATTGTTTTTAATATCGGTAATAAGTTAGATATCATTTCAAATAAATTATTAAAAATTTTATTAGAATGTACCTCATTATTTTTTTGGTTTTCCTCTATAATAAATTTTTGATTGGTTTCAATCTTTTGATTAAGATCTATTTTTTCATATTTTGAAAATATCTCTTTTTGTTCTAAATCAATTACCAAATTATTTGATGAATCCTCAGTTATTATTACATCACCATCATCATTATTCCAAAAATCACATTCAATTATTTTATTATTTGATGATGCTGAGAGATATATCCCATTTACATTGTTATTATAAATTTCACAATTTTTTATTATATTACCATTATTTGAAGAAACTATAGCATCAATTCCTGAATGACTATTATTATAAATTGAACAATTATCAATTGTGTTATTTGATGAATATTGAAGCTCTATTCCATCACAATTATTAAAAAATGTGCAATTTGAAACAATATTGAAATCACATTTTGAAATTTTAGTCCCAATCATGGCAATTGCTTCATCTTTACAATTCCAAAAAAAACAGTTATCAATAATATTTTCATTTGAAAAAATAGCAACACCAATAGGATTATCATAAATATTACAATTATATATTTTTGATTTTTGTGCACTAATCCTAACACCTGTTGTATATAAACCAGAGGCTCCATTTGTTATACTAAGGTTTTTTATAATAATTCCAGGAGATACTAATCTTATAGCATATTTATTTTCTTGTGAAATGGGATTTATTATTGTAGAAAACTTATTTTCACCAATAATTGTTAATTTTTTATTAATATCAATTATTTCAGTGTATATCCCTGTTTTGATAAATATTGTTGATCCTTCGATTGCCTGATCGATTGCCTCTTGTATATTCGAATAATCACCTCCAAATCTACTTACTGTAATTACATTTTCTGAAAAATTATTTACTGATATATCTGCTGAACTATTTGTTACAATAAGTATATCTGCAATTAAAAGCAATAAAAGAAAAATCACTGTTTTTACTGTACGTCCTCTCATCCTACCAAACCTTGTTAGATGTAATCGTGTTACTATCCAACGTGTTATGGTTTGACAATAATTATATATAAAGATAATTGTAAAAATTAGCAAGATGATAAAATGTCAAAAATTCAATTATAAGTGTAATTCGAATTAAAATCAAAATTGTAAAAACAAAAAAATAAAGAAAATACTTAATGTTTTGTGGATAAATTCAAGTATCCATAAATTCATAAAAAGTATAAAATAAAATAATGGAAATATCTCTTTAATCTAAAAATATCTATCTTGAACAAAAATGTATTTTTTCAGAATCACAATGAGGACATAAACCTCTATTAATCCATATTGTTCTACTGCAATCCATACAAATAAATCTCATCATAAATTAATCTCCTATTCTATTATACTTAAACCATAATTATTTTTTGAACATTCAATTGATTCCCAAAAAAATGGTAACTCCTTTTGTAATTCAGATTTCCATAACATAAATGTAGAATTATCAATTTCCCCCATACTACTATCTTCTAAAATATCATTACAAATATTCTTATCCATCCCATATTTTTTTATCATTTACCCATCTCCTAATATTTTAAGAAAGAGAAAAATAAAAACCTACCTTATTTAGATTTTTATTACCTAAATATGTATACGAATATGTAATAGTATTTATCTCTAAAATAAAAAAGAAAAAATAATTTTCAATGAATTAGATAATTATTATTATAAAGGTTCACATTTTAGAAATATTTTTAAATTATTGAATCTTACAATTATCTATTGGATGGGATGCCAATTGGAATAGATTTTATCAAAGAGATTAATAAATGGAGTAAAAATATTCAATCTGTACACTTTTTTAGGGAAGAATATGAACAAATTGATAAAATATTCACATCAAAAGAACCAAAGTATCATAAATATTTAAATTTTGAAGATGAAAAATCTGAATGGGATTACTGGGCTTTTTGGAAAAAAAAAGTATTCAATAATGAGATAAAAATTAAAAAATCATTTCGTATCTACTGAAATCATAGATAAAATTGATAATCGATTAAGCATTCCTGGAATTGGAGTTGGAAAAAGTTTAGAATTAAGAGGGCTATAATACATTATCATTATTTTAATAAATAAGTTCACTGTTATGGACTAAATTAAATAGATACTTTAGGTGACATAATAATGAATTTGAAAATAAAATTCCTAATAATTATAATAACATTATCCATATTATTTATTAACGGTTGTATTGAAGAAGAAAAAATAAATGATAAATATGATATTTATGTAGGAAGCAACATAGATAATGGTTATTCAACTATCCAAAAAGCAATAAATAATGCTTCAAATCAAGATTCAATATATGTATATAATGGGATTTATAATGAAACAATTAAAATAAATAAATCAATAAATCTTATAACTGAAAATAATGATAAAACAATTATCGATTACAAAGGAAATAAAACTGAAGAAATCGCAATCATTACAATCACATCAGATAATTGCACAATAAATGGAATAAGAATAAATAATTTAAATAAAAATATCAAATTAACAGGCATATTAATTAAATCCTCAAATAACACAATTATAAACAATACAATAACAAACACAGATAAAGGAATTTTTATTGAAAGTGACTATAATACAAATTACCTCAATAATACTATACTTTTCAACAATTTAATAAATAATAGTTATGGACTACACATAATATATTCACCCAATAATAATATATCATATAATAAAATTAAATTCAGTAAGGAGTATGGAATATATTTATTAAGTTCAGATACAAATACCTTATCAAACAATACATTTTCAGAGAATAACTATGGATTACGTATAAAAGGAGCCAGAGATAATAAATTATTTAATAATAATATACTTTTAAATCAAAAAGGTCTTTACTTCTGCTGCGGAGCTAGAAATAATATTGTATATAACAATAATTTTCAAGAAAATAATATATGGCATGCAAATGATGCTCTAGGTAATCAATGGGATAATGGAATTATTGGGAATTATTGGGATGACTATGAAAAAAAATACCCAAATTCAGAGATAATGAATGGACTATGGGAAACTCCTTATAATATTACAGGCGGTAGTTATACTGACAACTTTCCACTAATAAATCCAATTTAATTAAGATATATTCAAAAAATTGAATAATACAACTTTTATAAAATAAGAAAAAAATATGAATGAAGGAATTATTTTTGATATCAAGAGATATGCGATAAATGATGGTCCGGGAATAAGAACCACAGTTTTTCTAAAAGGATGCCCACTAAACTGTTGGTGGTGTCACAATCCGGAAGGAATTAAACCAAACATTGAAAAATTAGATATTAATAAAAAAATAAATTCAAAAATCAATGAGAAAGAAATAATTGGCTATAAAATAAATGTAAAAGATTTAACAAATGAACTATTAAAAGATTACATATTTTATAAAGAATCAGGTGGAGGAGTTACTTTTTCAGGAGGAGAACCCCTAATACAAATAGATTTTTTACATTCAATATTAATAGAATGCAAAAAAAATAACATAAAAACAGCTATAGATACATGCGGGTATTCAACAATAATAAAAATTGATAAAATATATGATTATGTGGATTTATTTTTATATGATATAAAATTCATTGATGAGAAACAACATTTAAAATATACTGGTAAATCAAATGAAAAAATTTTATCCAATTTAAAATATTTAACAGATAAAGGAAAAAAAACTCAGATAAGAATACCATTAATACCAAATATAACAGATACATCCGAAAATCTTTTTTCAATAAAACAATTTATTGATAATCTAAGAAACATTAGTGAAATATGTTTCTTACCATATAATAAACTTGCAGAGTACAAACTAACAAAATTCAATAAAAATTCAAAAATAAAAAAACTTTCAACGCAATCCCAAAAAGAACTCAATAAAATAAAAGACTATTTCAAAACTGAAAAATATAAAGTAAAAATTGGCGGATAACTAATTATGAATGAAAGAATAAAAAAGCTAAAAAAACAAAGTACAAATGCAAAACCCAAACTGTCAATTGAAAGAGCAAAATTAATAACAGAATATTATAAAAAAATTAAAGGAGAAAAATTATCAAAACAAGTTGAAAGAGCTAAAGCTTTTGAATATATTCTTGACAACAAAAAAATTTGCATAAACGACTTTGAACTAATTGTTGGAGAAAGAGGTTCCCTTCCAAAAGAAACACCAACATACCCTGAAATTTGCATACATACAATTGAAGATTTTGAAAAAATAAACAATAGGGAAAAAATATCTTTTAAAATAAATAACGAAACAAAAGATTTTCAAAAAAAAATAATTATACCCTTCTGGAAAGGAAAATCAATAAGAGAAATAATATTTGAAAATATTGACGATGATTGGAAAAATGCCTATAACGCAGGGGTTTTTACAGAATTTATGGAGCAAAGAGCACCAGGCCATACAGTATTGGATAATAAAATATATAAAAAAGGATTATTAGATTTTAAAAAAGAAATATTAAAAAATATCGAAAAATTAGATTATAAAAATAATTCTGAAGATTTAGATAAAAAAGAAGAACTAAATGCAATGGTAATCTCATTAGATGCCATTATAAATTTTGCGAAAAGACATTCAAAAAAAGCAAAACAACTAGCACAAAAAGAAGAAAACTCAGTTAGAAAAAAAGAATTAGAACAAATCTCAATTATATGTAATAAAGTACCTGCTAATCCACCAGAAAATTTTTGGGAAGCTCTGCAATATTACTGGTTTATACATCTTGGAGTAATAATAGAATATAATACTTGGGATTCCTTTAATCCCGGGAGATTAGATCAACATCTATACCCATTTTATCTTAATGATATAAAAAAAGGTGTGTTAACCAAAGAAAAAGCTATAGAGTTTTTACAAGCATTCTGGATAAAATTCAATAACCAACCAGCACCTCCAAAGGTCGGAGTAACTGCAAAAGAAAGCAATACGTATACAGATTTCTGTCTAATTAATCTAGGTGGACTAAATGAAATTGGAGAAAATACAGTTAATGAATTAACATATATACTTCTTGATGTTATTGAAGAAATGCGTTTACTTCAACCAAGCTCAATGATTCAAATCAGTGAAAAAACCCCTAATAAATTCTTAAATAGAGCTTTAAAAATAATAAAAACTGGATTTGGGCAACCTTCAATATTTAATGCTGATGCTATAATAAAAGAATTATTAAGACAAGGTAAATCCATAAGAGATGCAAGAAATGGGGGGGCAAGTGGATGTGTTGAATCAGGTGCTTTTGGAAAGGAAAGTTATATATTAACAGGGTATTTTAATCTAGTAAAAATCCTTGAAATAACCTTAAATAATGGTACAGATCCATTAACAGATAAAAGAATTGGTTTAGAGACAGGAAAAATTGAGAATTTTTCATCCTATAATGATTTTTTTAATGCTTATAAAAAACAATTAAAATATTTTATTGATATAAAGATAAAAGGAAATAGAATAATTGAAAAATTATGGTCAAAAAATCTCCCAGCACCATTTATGTCCATTCTTATAGATGATTGTATTAAAGAAGGTAAAGATTATAATAGTGGCGGAGCAAGATACAATACAACATATATTCAAGGTGTCGGACTAGGAACTATTACCGATTCGTTAACAGCAATAAAATACAACGTTTTCGATAAAAAAACGATAACAATGAATGAATTAATAAAGGCATTAAATAATAATTACAAAGGATATGAAAAAATAAAAAATGAATTAATATATAATACACCAAAATATGGTAATGATGATGACTATCCTGATGAAATATTAAAACAAATATTTCAGATTTTTTTTGAATTAATTGATGGTAGAGATAATACTAAAGGTGGAAAATATAGAATGAATTTATTACCAACAACTTCACATATTTATTTTGGAAGTAAAGTAGGTTCAACTCCTGACGGCAGAAAAGCACAAACTCCTTTATCAGAAGGAATATCTCCCGTACAAGGAGCTGATATAAAAGGACCAACAGCCGTAATTAAATCTGCTTCAAAAATAGATCATATTAAAACAGGAGGAACTTTATTAAATCAAAAATTTTCACCACAAATATTTGATAAAGGAGAAAATATTGATAAAATTATTGCATTAATTCGATCATATTTTAAGATGAATGGACATCATATCCAATTCAACGTTGTTACAGCAAATACCCTAAAAAAGGCTCAAGCCAATCCAGAAAGATATAGGGATTTAATTGTAAGGGTTGCAGGATATAGTGATTATTTCATTAATCTAACATTGGAATTACAAAATGAAATAATTAAAAGAACGGAACAAATGATATATTAATCATATTTAAATTGATAATATTTTATTTAATTTATTTTTTTATTAATAATTGTCATTTGATAAAATTTTAGAAAATAACAACCTTATTATACTGATTATTGATTTAATTTTAATGTTTTTTGGTGAGAAAAGGAGAGAAAAAAATGAAAAATAAATATTATATTTTGGCGATAGGAATATGTTTAACGTTGATATTAACAGCGTTTAGTGGTTGTGTCGAAGAAGAAACTGAAGAAATGGTATTGATCTTTGCAATGTCTGGAGATGCTGATAAATTAGATCCTGCTGATGTAACAGATGGAGAATCAATTTCAAGAACGGATAATATTTTTGAGAGTCTAGTTGAATATACGGCTGGTGGAACTGATATTCAATCAGCTTTAGCTACTTCATGGGATGTTTCTAATGATGGTTTAGAAATTACCTTTGATTTAAGAAAAGATGTTGAATTTCATGATGGAACAGATTTTAATGCTGATGCGGTTGTATTTTCATTTGCAAGACAATATGACACAAGTCATCCATATCATGAGTATGGAGAATGGGCATACTGGGGATATATGTTTAGTGATATTGACTATGTAGAAAAAATTAATGATTATAAAATAATAATTCACTTAAAAAGACCAAATGCTGCTATAATGACCAGTCTAGCTATGTTTACCGTAGCTATTGTAAGTCCAACAAATGCTGAAGAATGGGGTGAAGAAGCTTTCAAACATCCAGTTGGTACTGGACCATTTAAATTTGTTGAGTGGGTAAAAGACGATCATATAACGTTAGAAGCAAATGAGGATTATTGGCGTGCAAGATCAAAATTAGATAAAATAATTTTTAGAGTTATTGAGGATCCATCCGCAAGATTATTAGCTATTCAAGCAGGAGAAATTCATGGGATGGAATACCCAGATCCAGTTAGTTTTGATTTGATAAAATCAGATTCCGATTTACAACTTCTAACTCAATCTGGTATGAATGTTGGATATTTAGCTATGAATACTGGCTATGGATATTATGATGAAAATGAAAACGGAGTTCGAGATTCGGATGAGGATTGGGTAAAAACCCCTGGATACTTCGAACCACTTACAAATAAGCTAGTTAGACAGGCTATTAATTATGCAATTGATAAAAATTCAATAGTTGAAAATCTTTATAAAGGAACAGCAATAGTAGCAAAGAATGGAATGCCACCTTTTATGCTTGGACATAATGATGATATTGTAGATTATTCATATGACCCTGATATGGCAAAAGATCTCCTTGAAGAAGCAGGATATCCTAATGGATTCAACACAACTTTGTGGGTAATGCCTGTTAGTAGACCATATATGTTTGACCCACCGAAAATCGCAGAAGCCTTACAGAGTTATCTAGCTGATGTTAATATAAATGTTGAACTTTATCAACTAGATTGGTCGACATACCTTGAAGAAACTGAGAATGGTAATCATCCAATGTGTCTTTTGGGATGGACTGGTGATAATGGCGATCCTGATAATTTTATGAACGTATTATATGGCCCAAATTCAGCTTCAATTGGTACAGCAGGAAATGTAGCATTTTACAATAATTCTTTAGTTCAAGACAAGTTTTCTGCAGCATTACAATCATACGATACAACAGTAAGATCAAAACTCTATGAAGAAGCACAAGTTTTAATTCATGAAGATGCACCTTTTGTATATTTAGCTCATGCTACTCAGAATATGGTTTTCTTATCAAATATAAAGGGATATGTTTTAAATCCAACTGAGAGAAAGTTTTTCTATCCAGTAGAAATTGAATAAAATTGTAGTATATACCGATAAATCCATATGCAAGAAAAGAAAAGTAATATGTTAAATCAAAATGAAGATCATAGATGAAATGGTATATAATAAAGAGATTACTTCAACTTATTCCAGTAATTATCGGAGTTACAATAATAGCATTTTCATTAATTCATCTTGCACCAGGAGATCCTGCCAGAACAATGCTTGGTCAGCATGCAACACAACAAGAACTAAATGAAATCAGAGAAAAATACGGTTTAGACGAACCTGTTTATGTTCAATATGGTATATGGTTAAATGGAGTGTTACATGGTGATTTTGGCAGATCAATTTTAACCAAAGAATTAGTTGTAAATGAAATAGCTGAGAGATTTCCAAATACAATAGAACTTGCTATTGCATCAATGATTTTTGCAATAACAATTGGTGGTTTAGCCGGCATAATATCAGCATCAAATCAATACTCTATAACGGATTATACAGTCATGGGTATTGCACTTTTTGGAATATCAATGCCCGTATTTTGGCTTGGAATTATGTTAATGTTAATATTTGGTGTAATTCTAGGTTGGCTACCAATAGGGGGGAGAATTGATTTATTAATACCATTCCAACGGGTAACTGGATTTATGGTTTTCGATAGTATAATCACTGGAAATCTTAACGCGTTATTAAGCGTTTTAAAACATTTAATACTACCAGCATTAGCACTAGGGACTATACCTATGGCTATTATTGCAAGGGTTACACGGTCTAGTATGCTTGAAGTACTAAGGCAAGATTTTATTAGAACTGAACGCGCTAAAGGATTATCTGAAAGAGTAGTTATTTATAGACATGCAGCAAGAAATGCAATGTTGCCAGTTGTTACTGTAATTGGATTAAATTTTGGGTTACTCCTTTCAGGAGCTATTTTAACAGAAACTGTTTTTTCTTGGCCTGGTTTAGGTAGACTTGTTGTAGAATCAGTATATGAACGTGACTATCCACTTGTTGTAGGTTGTATACTAATTTTTGCAATAATCTTTGTTTTTGTAAATTTGATTACAGATATTTTATACACCTTTATAGATCCAAGAATAAAATATGAATAGGTAGAAAATGATTAGAAAAAGAGAAACAAAAACTCAGGAGTTAATAAGAAGATTCAAATATAACAAATCTGCTGTTTTTGGATTAATATTAATTTTAATTCTAGTTTTTCTTGCAATTTTTGCTGATTTTATAGCGCCAAATGATCCAACACCATCTCCACCAGAATTAGAAAATAGTTTAAAGCCTGGTTTTTGGAGTGAAGACGGAATAGAAGGTAGTCCTCTTGGAACTGATATGCTTGGACGATGTATTTTAAGTAGAATTATTTATGGCGCTAGAATAAGTCTAAGTGTAGGTTTTGTTGCCGTTGGAATTGCATTAGCATTGGGAATAATAATTGGAGTAACAGCAGGTTATTTTGGAAAATGGGTTGATAGTTTACTTATGAGAATCGTGGATATAATTTTTTCATTTCCAGCCTTACTACTTGCAATAGTAATAGTAGCTACAATAGGACAAGGACTTGATAAAGCAATGATAGCTATTGGAATAGTCTACTCCCCACAAATGGCGAGAGTCATGAGAAGTTCTGTATTATATATCAAAGAAATGGAATATATTGAAGCTCAAAAAGCGATAGGATCAAAAAATTTGAGAATTATTTTTCGCCATGTCATACCTAATAGTTTGGCTCCAGTAATAGTATATAGCACTCTTATGATGGCAAGTGCAATTTTAGATGCTGCAGCATTAGGTTTTTTAGGGTTAGGAGCTCAACCCCCAACTCCAGAATGGGGTGCAATGCTTTCTGAAAGCAGATTATACATTGTAACTGGAGCTTGGTGGGCAGCAACTTTTCCGGGAATAGCAATAATTATTGCAGTGCTAGGATTAAATCTTTTAGGAGATGGTTTACGAGATATCTTGGATCCAAGGCTAAAAACATAGGATGAAAAATATGAACGAATTACTTAAAATTGAAGATCTAAAAACATATTTTTATACTTATGAAGGTGTAGTAAAAGCTGTAAATGGCATTAATTTACAAATAAATAAAGGTGAAACTCTAGGGCTTGTTGGAGAATCAGGTTGTGGAAAAAGTATAACAGCTTTATCAATATTGAGGTTAATCCCAAGTCCACCTGGTAAGATTATAAATGGAAAGATTATTTTTGAAGGTAAAAATCTATTAGAATTGAATGATAAAGAAATGAGGAAAATAAGAGGAAAAAAAATATCCATGATTTTTCAAGAACCAATGACTTCGCTAGATCCAATGTTTACAATTGGTCAAGAAATAATGGAAGTTATAAAACTTCATCAAGGATTAGAAA
>JAJISJ010000036.1 GCA_022848765.1 Thermoplasmatota archaeon | reverse complement strand
TTCATTAGATAATCTTGGGTCAAATCTATAAAGCGGCCAATATCCAGAATCAACAGCTATTTTTTCCTCATATTGAGTTTTCCCCATACCTAATTTTATTCCATGATTTATACATGGTGAATATGCAATAATCAAGGAAGGTCCAGGATATGATTCAGCTTCTTTTAAGGCTTTTATTAATTGATTTTTGTTTGATCCCATTGCTATGGATGCTACATATACATATCCATATGTCATTGCCATTAATCCAAGATCTTTTTTCTTAGTTTTCTTTCCAGATGATGCGAATTTAGCAACTGATCCAATTGGAGTTGCTTTAGATGATTGACCTCCAGTGTTTGAATATACTTCAGTGTCAAATACTAATATATTAATATCTTCACCCATAGCTAGTACATGATCTAAACCTCCATATCCTATATCATATGCCCAGCCATCTCCTCCAACAGACCAAATTGATTTCTTTGTTAGTATATCTCTTGATTCCCATATTTGTTTTAAAACTTTATTATCATGATTGTTTTCTAATATTGATTTAATTTGATCCCCATATTCTTTTGATTTATCAGCATCATCTTTATTTTTAATCCATTTTTCAAAAATTTCTTGAAATTTATTATCTGAATTGTTATATTGTCTCATCAAATCAGCAAGTTTTTCTCTACGTTGAATAGTGGCTAGAACCATTCCAAATCCATATTCTGCATTATCTTCAAATAATGAATTTGCCCAAGCTGGGCCGTGTCCTTTACTATTAACTGTGAAGGGAACTGATGGCGCAGATCCTCCCCATATTGATGAGCAGCCTGTTGCATTTGCAATTATCATTCTATCGCCAAATAATTGAGTAATTAATTTTAGATAAGGAGTCTCTCCACATCCAGCGCATGCACCTGAAAATTCAAGCAACGGCTGAATAAATTGTGATCCCTTTACAGAGTATTTATCAAAACCACCTGTTTTTATTGGAATTTTTTCAGAATATGATCTTAAAATTTTTTGTTTTTGTATTTGCGATTCAATAGGTTTCATTATTAATGATTTTTCTTTTGATGGGCATATGTCAGCACAATTTCCACAACCAATGCAATCTTCTGGATAAACTTGTATTTTGAAAAATAAGTCTTTTGTATCTTTTCCAACAGCTTTTTTTGCTTCGAATCCTTCTGGAGCTTTTTTTAATTCTTCATCAGTTAATAATAATGGTCTTATTGCAGCATGTGGACATACCAAGGCACATTGATTACATTGAATGCATGTTTCTATTTTCCATTCTGGAATATTTATTGCAACACTACGTTTTTCGTATTTAGTTGTTGAAGCTGGAAATATTCCACCTGGTGTAAAAGCACTTACTGGTAGTTTATCGCCTTGTTGGGCTAACATTGGTTTCATTACATTTTTTACAAAATCAGGTTCATTTACTATACTCTCTGTTTTTACTTTTAATTGAGACCATGATTTTGGATATTTTATATCAATTATCTTATTAAGTGAGGTGTCAACTGCTTTCCAGTTCATTTCCACAATTTTGTGTCCTTTTTTACCATAAGTTTTTTCTATTGCTTGTTTCAAATATTTGATTGCTTGATCTACGGGGAGTACTTTTGCGAGTTTAAAGAATACTGTTTGCATAACCATATTAATACGAGCACCAAGACCGATTTCTTCTGCGATTTTTACTGCATCAATATTATAAAATTTGAGATTTTTTTCAGCTATCTTCTTTTTTAATGAGTTAGGTAAATGTTTTTCCATTTCTGCAATAGACCAGGGTGAGTTTAAAACAAAAGTTCCATTTTCTTTGATTCCTTCAAGTAAATCATATTGATTCACATATGCGGAATTATGACATGCGACGTAATCTGCGTGTTTAATTAAATATGTTGATTGTATTGGACTCTTTCCAAATCTTAAATGGGAGATAGTTACCCCGCCAGATTTTTTTGAATCATATGCAAAATAACCTTGTGCAAATAAATCTGTATTATCCCCGATGATCTTTATAGCATTTTTATTTGCTCCAACAGTTCCATCTCCACCAAGGCCCCAAAATTTACATTGTACAAGTCCTTTTGGAGATGTATTTATTTCTTCCTCTAATTTTAGGGATGTAAATGTAACATCGTCTTCAATTCCGATTGTAAAATTATTTTTTGGGTTTTTTAATTTAAGATTATCAAATACAGCTTTAATCATTGTTGGTGTCAGATCCTTTGAACCTAGACCATATCTTCCACCAAATATTTCCATATCTTTTTGTTTGTTTTGATAAACAGCTGAAATATCTAAAAATAGAGGTTCTCCAAAAGATCCATTTTCTTTTGTTCTGTCCAATACAGCTATTCTTTTTGTTGTTTTTGGAATAGCTTTAAACAAGTAATTTGCTGAGAATGGTCGATATAATCTGACTTTTACTAAACCTACTTTTTCTCCCTTGCCGATAAGGTAATTTACTGTTTCTTCTGCTGCTTCCCCACCTGATCCCATCATAATTATAATTTGTTCAGCTTTTGGATCTCCAACATAATCAAATAGATGATATGATCTACCAGTTAATTTACTTACTTTCTCCATTTCCTCCTCAACGATTTCAGGGATTTTCATATAATATTTATTAGCAGCTTCTGTTACCTGAAAATATATGTCTGGATTTTGTGCACTTCCTTTGAGATAAGGGTGTTCTGGGTTTAATGCTCGTTCCCTATGAAGTTTAATTCCATCCCAATCTACAAGATCAGGAATATCATCATAATTAAGCATCTCAACCTTCTGAATTTCATGTGAAGTTCTAAAACCATCAAAAAAATGTAGAAATGGAATACTACTTCGAATTGTAGCTAAATGGGCTACAAGTCCTAAATCCATAGCCTCCTGAACTGATCCAGAAGCTATTAGAGAAAAACCTGTTTCACGAGTTGCCATTACATCTTGATGATCACCAAAAATTGATAATGCTTGACCTGCAATTGCTCTAGCAGAAACATGGAAAACAGTAGGCATAATTTCTCCTGATATTTTATACATGTTAGGTATCATTAATAGAAGTCCTTGAGATGCGGTAAAGGTTGAAGCAAAAGCTCCAGCACTTAATGCACCATGAATGGCACCAGATGCACCACCTTCTGATTGCATTTCTGAAACTTTAACTCTTTGACCGAAAATATTTAGTCTTCCTTCAGCAGACCATGTATCAATCATTTCTCCCATAGGGGAAGAAGGAGTAATGGGATAAATTGCTGCAACATCACTAAAGGCATATGCAACATGTGCTGCCGACGTGTTTCCGTCAATGGATTTCCAAACCTTTTTTTTTGTATTTTCCATAGTTTTCACCATAAATTTTGTTTTATAATATTTGTTACTCAAATTTTTTATTATTTATATTTATTATAATAAAATCCTACTAGATGATGAATAGGTGGTATATTGGTCCTATAGATAAATATTTGGTTTAGCAATTTTCTCAAAATAAACTAATTATGAAAAATATAATTATATTGTTAATAACAGAATCTCTATTTTTTGAATTTCTTTTGTGAAATTATATAACCATTTTTTGTTTTTCTCCAAATTCCCCATTTTCTTAAGATAGGTGGTAAAACTATTATTGAGGTGATATATGAATAAATTATTGTCATTGAGGTTATTATACCAAATTGTTGCTCAGGAGGCATTGGTGCTAATATAAGTATACCAAAACCTGCCGCGGTTGTAAGAGCAGCAATAAATAAAGCACTTCCTGTATGGCTAATTGTTGCATTTATCGCCTTCTCAACACTTCCACTTTTATCTGCTGTTAGTCTAAATCTTTGCGTTGCATGTATAGAATAATCAATTCCTATTCCAATTGTGAGACTAGTTACCATTATTGTCATTATATTAAATGAATAACCCATATAGAAAATAGTCCCAATTATCCATATTAAACAAATTATTACAGGTAATATTGCAATTAATCCAAGCAGTGGATTTTTAAATACGATCATTAGAACTAATGCGGCTAAAATAATTGAAATTAGAGTTGAAATTATTTGACTATCGGTCATTGATTTTAAAACTGTAAATAATGAAGAATAATAACCCGTTACAATATAATCAGTATAACCATAATTTGTAATATCTTGATTTAGATCTGTATATAATATTTCCATTTGCTTGTTGGTATCAATATTGTTTTCCTCAGAATAAATAATACTTGTATAAATTCTTATAATTGTTGAATCATATATTTCACCATTATAATGCAAAATGCTTTGAGCTTCAATTTTGTATATATCATCATTATATAGGTAATCAAAAATTTTAATAACATCCATATTTGATTTTGGGATACCATTCGGGTTGATATTAAAATCATTTCTTATTGTTGCATTTTCAGTTATTGCTTTTCTAATAAGAGTAAGTATCGATGTTACTTTAGGATTTCCAAAAGGATCTTTTGTAACATATATATCATCTTCAAAATTTTTGTAAGTTTTATCAATTCCTATTAGTGTATCAATAGTAGCTACATTCCCTTCTATTAAAATATATTCCTGCGTTTCACTTGAATATGGAAATATTTCCTCAATATCCATCCAAAGTTTCATTGATTCATTACCCTCTGGTAAAAAATCATTCATATCAAAAGTAGTTTCTACTTGAATAGCACCTGAAACCATTATTAATGTTAAAAATACTGAAAATAATATTATGTAAATTCGTCTTTTTAACACAAATTGAGAAATTTTCTCCATAATTTTTTCTAATGTTATTTTATTTCCTTTATTATTTAAATTGAAATCTTTTTTGTTTCTATCAAGAATATATCTAAAAGATGCTTGAATTGTGATAGCTGTAATAAATGTATAAATAATGCCAATTGCACAAAGAAATCCAAAATCTCTCAATGGTGGTACACTTGCAGTTAGAAATGATAAAAAAGCTATTACTGTTGTTAAAGTTGCGAGAAACATAGCCATACCAATATCTTTGATTGATGCAGTAATTGCTTCTCCTGGAGTTTTTCCTTTTTTTAATTCAGTTCGATAATTATGGAATAAATGAACCGAGTAATCAACACCTAAACCCATCAATAATGGTACAAGAGCCACGGTCATTGTAGTAAAACTTATTCCAAGTAAAACCATTGTACCAAAAATCCATATCATAGATATACTGAGACTAACAAGTGGTAATATAACATAAGAAAGACGTTTGAACATGAATAACAGGATTAAACATATTACAATAAATATTGCAGGTATTATGATTAGATTCGCTTCTTCAGTAATCTGATTTAACTCATTTGATATTATTGCATTGCCTGTTGCTTTTAATGAAACATGTGTTTCTCTTTTATCACTATCTTTTAATATTTCAACTATTTTTTCGCTTGTTTCTCTTATCTCTTCCATATTGTATGTAGCTTTATTCAATTGAACAATTATCAGTGTGGCAGTCGGGCCAGAAACCTTTTGGTAATCTTTAGATAATATTATCAAAGATGTTGATTTTAATTGATCCATAAAAAATGGTTTGTATAAAAAATTAATATTAGATATTCCTTCATTTGGAGCTAAATCAAAAGTATTCCATCCATTTTCAATATCTTTTAATGAAATACTTTCTTTTTCAAAATCATTGTTTTCTAACATATCAAAAAGTTCATTGAAATCTTCCCATGAAAAATCTGCAAATTGATTTAATAATTTATTTGAAATAGATTTTGTTAAAGGTCTGTTTTGTATTTTTTCAATAAAATTCTGAATATAAGTAAGATTTACTGTTATTCGTGACCATGGTTGATTAAAAATTGGATTTTGATAAATTCTAACTCCCGCATTAGTATTTCCTATTTTTGAAGGTAGTTCAATATTTTTGATTCTGGGAGATATTCCAAATGTTGAGAGTTCATCTTTATTTATTTCAATGTCGATTCTATTCTCATCTATATTAAAACTAATTTTTCCTGTTTCTAATATGATGGGGAAAGAAAAATCTTGATCTAAGGTTTTTATCCAAAGATATGTATCTGTTTGATATGTATCTATTAATTGACCTTTGCGAATATTTGTGAATAAATTTTTAATATTTTTAATTAATCCATTTCCAATCTCCCATAACGGATATTTAGGTTCAACGTGAGCTGCAATATGATATTCAATATCTAATTTTTCATCAGGTATTATTAGATTTTTAAATTTAATATACCATTCCCATGTATTTATTTCCCTGTGAGGTGTAGAAATTTCGTGTTGAAATTCTGATAAATTGTAGACTTCTATTGAAAAAATAAATGTCTCATTTGTTGTATTTATAAAATAGTTTCTAATATCTAAACTATCTATTGATTTTCCTTCTGTTAATCTTGGATATGGATTATAATCAATTTTTTCATTATAATCATCTTGTTCTATCATAGATACTTCATTATTTTGGATCTCAGATATGAGATCGTTATATGCATTTTCAATTTGATCATCTGTACAATTTATTATTGAGTTTCCATACTCAATTTGACATAATATATCAATAAATCCAACAAGACTTACTGTAAAATTAATATCCTCAACTTTTTCGATATCCTTAATTATTTTATATTCTTCTTTTAATGCTTCAGGAGTTATTACATTAGCAGAATTTTCCTTTTCTACTAATATCATTATGATTTCTCCTATAGATCCAAAATCATCAATAATTTGTAAGTTTGCATTAACAATGTTGCTATCAGGATAGAAGTCTTCTGCTGATGTTTCCATTTCAAGAGAAGGAATTAATAATGAAAAACCGATGGTTATTGTTAGGATTGTAATAACAACTATCCATGGTTTTTTTTCAATAAAAAATCCAATTTTTTCTAGCATTGCTATCTCCTTCTCATAAATATTTGTTAAAGAGTATTTTAAAGGTTAAATATATGATTTATTTGATCCCCTTTTTTATATTATGTAAATAATAAGTTTGTGTAATATATTAATCTTATTATATAATTATATTCCAGTACTATTCTATTTAAAATTAAATTTTTTTTGTGGAACAAATCATAATGATTAAATATGAAATGCCAATAACAACAGAAGGTGAAAATTCAAAATGGATATGTCTATTATAATACCGATTAGCGGAATTTTAGCTTTATTTTCTGCAATTTTTCTCTTTTATTATGTAAAAAAACAAAGCGCAGGAAATGAAAAGATGCAAGAGTTGAGTGAAGCTATTAGAAAAGGTGCAATGGCGTTTTTAAAAAGTGAATATAAAATATTAATAATATTTGTAATAGTGGTTACTTTGCTACTATATGGTGCTTCATTTATTGAGGGTAGTCAAATGGAATGGGGTTTATCTGTTTCATTCATTGTTGGAGCTCTTTTTTCGGCGATAGCTGGGAATATTGGAATGAGAACAGCAACAATGTCAAATGCAAGGACTGCCGAAGGAACAAAAAAACAACTTAGTAAGGGACTTTCAATTGCCTTTTCAAGTGGTGCAGTAATGGGGATGTCTGTAGTTGGTTTAGGTATTTTAGGTGTTTTTGTTTTATATACAATTTTTGATAATACAAATATATTATTTGGTTTTGGATTTGGTGCTTCATCAATAGCATTATTTGCTAGAGTTGGTGGTGGAATTTATACGAAATCAGCTGATGTGGGGGCTGATCTAGTTGGCAAAGTTGAAGCAGGTATACCAGAGGATGATCCTAGAAACCCAGCTGTTATCGCAGATCAAGTAGGGGATAATGTTGGTGATGTTGCAGGAATGGGGGCGGATCTTTTTGAATCTTATGTTGATTCAATTATTGCTACAATGGCTTTAGCAGCAATTGCAGGTGGTTTTGCATCAATTGAAAATGCTGTTATGCTTCCGTTAATTGTTGCAGGATTTGGAATTATATCATCAATTATTGGTATATTGTTAGTTATTTTTGGGAAGGGTAAAAATTTGTATAGTTCGTTAAGAAATTCATTATTTTTAGCGACTTTTTTAACTGCAATATTAGCAGGAATTGCGACTTGGTATTTCATTGGATCATTAAATCCATTTTATGCAATGCTTGCAGGTCTTATTGCTGGAATAATTATTGGTTTAAGTACGGAATATTTTACTTCAGAAAAAAGAAAACCTGCTCAGGATATTGCAAAATCTGCAAAAACTGGTCCTGCAACAGTTATTATCCAGGGTATGATGACTGGAATGATTAGTACAATTATACCTATCCTTGCGGTAGTTGTTGCAATGCTTATTGCATATTATTTTTCAGGTTTTTATGGTATAGCAATTTCTGCTGTTGGAATGTTAAGTATTCTTGGAGTATCACTTGCAACTGATTGTTATGGCCCTGTAGCTGATAATGCACAAGGAATATCTGAAATGGCGGGAATGGGTAGAGAAATTCGTGAAAGAACAGAACAATTAGATGCAGTTGGAAATACTACTGCTGCAATGGGTAAGGGTTTTGCTATTGGTTCAGCTGCGATAACATCTCTTGCTTTAATATTTACATATATTCTATCTGCTAATATTCTTTTACCAGAAGGGGAAACGCTTAGTCTCTCTTTAGGAGATCCATATGTTGTTGCTGGTATATTCATTGGTGCAATGTTGCCGTTTGTGTTTACCGCTTTAACTTTAGGCGCGGTTGGAAAAGCAGCTTATGCTATGGTTGAAGAAGTCAGAAGACAATTTAAAGAATTAAATCTTTTAAATAGTACTAAAAATAAACCTGATTATGAAAGATGTATTAAAATTAGTACAAATAGAGCATTAAAAGAAATGATTTTACCAAGTATTATGGCTGTAATTTCTCCAATAATTGTTGGTATAGTTTTGAAACCAGAGGGTTTAGGTGGTTTGTTAATTGGTTCAATTGCCACAGGATTTTTATTAGCGGTATTTCTTGCAAATGCTGGGGGTGCTTGGGATAATGCAAAAAAATATGTTGAGTCAGGGAATATTGGTGGAAAAGGTTCGGAAGCACATAAGGCAACAATAATAGGAGATACTGTTGGTGATCCATTTAAAGATACCTCAGGTCCTTCTTTAAATATACTAATAAAATTAATGTCGATTGTATCACTGGTATTTTTACCGTTAATAATTGCTTTAAGTTATTAAATAAAGGTGGTATAACTCAAAAAGCATATAAGGAGTAAGAATATAACAGGTCGACCGTTTATCATAATGAGTAGTGGTTTATATGTATACAATAACTCGAGTTGAAGATACGATAAGGATCCTCCCAGATAAGTTTGGGGAAGATCTTGATGAAGTAATTAAGAATAGTGTTCAAAAAACATTTGAAGGTACAGTCCGAAAAGATTATGGTATAATTGTTGCAGCTCAAAACATTCAACCAATAGGTGATGGTATTGTAATTCATGGGGATGGAGCAATGTATCAAAAAGTTGCTTTTGATGCTTTAACTTTTATGCCAAATTTACAAGAAGTTGTTAACGGAGTTGTATGTGAGATTGTAGAATTTGGTGCATTCTGTCATATTGGGCCAATTGATGCATTGATACATATGAGTCAAATTATGAATGATTATGTACAGGTTGATTCAGAAAACGAGATAATTACTGGAAAAGAAAAGAAGAAAACTCTAAGAGTAGGAGATTCCATTAGAGCAAGAATTGTATCTGTAAGTTTAAATGAACTGTCTGCAAGAGAAAGTAAAATTGGACTTACTATGAGACAACCAGCATTAGGTGCACATGAATGGATTTACAAAGATGAAGAAGAAGAAATGAAAAAAGATAAAGATAAAAAAGAAAAGAAGAAGAAAAGGAAGGGGAAAAAGTGAAAAACTTAAATGCATGTAAAAATTGTCATGTGCTAACAAGTGAAAATATTTGTCCAAACTGTGCTGTGCCTACTTCAAAAAGGTGGCGCGGATATGTTATTATAAGAGATCCTAGTAAATCTCAAATAGCTGAAAAAATGAATATTAAAAAACCTGGTAAATATGCTTTAAAGGTAAGCTGATGGTAAAAAAGAAATGCATTTTGCCAGATAGATTAAGAGATGAATTAAAAAAACCCTTGGGGCTACTTTTTGATGAAAGAGAGCTTTTAGATTTCCTGAAGAAAGAGAGATATATTGTATCTATTGGGGATCAAGTAACTTATACAATACTAAAAAATAATATAATACCAGTTTTTTGTATTGTTGATTATAAAACAAAGAGAAAAGCATGTAATAAAGAAATCATTAAAGTATTAAAATCTTATGGTCAACAAAAATTAATTGTTAAAAATCCACCAGGTTGTATTTCAGATGATTTATGGGATTCAATTAGAGATTCATATAAGAATATGGGGGAAAAAACTATTAGAATCGAAGTTGATGGTGAGGAAGATTTAGCCACTCTTCCTGCAATATTTTTAGCTCCAAATAGAGACGTAACTATAATATATGGATTGCCGGATAAAGGGGTCGTAATAGTAAAGACAATTGAAGAAAATAAACTTAAAGCGAAGAAAATAATTGATGAGATGTGAAAGTCATGGATATAGAAATAAATGAAAAGAAAAATAATCCTTTATTTAATAGGACAGAAGTTCATTTTACAATTAATCACGAGGGTGAGGGAACGCCTAATCGTGAAATTATTCGTAGTGAAATTGCTGATAAATTAAATGTAAAAAAAGAAAATATAATAATTAATAATATAACCTCGAGTTTTGGAATTCAAAAAAGTAGGGGTTATGCAAAAATATATACAAATCCAAAAAAAGCTGAGGATCTTGAGAGAAAATATATTTTAAAACGAAATCAAATAATTCAGAAGGGTAAAAAGAAAGACGAAGATAAAAAAGAATCTGCTAAAGAAACAACAACGATTGAACCCTCCAAGGAAGAAGATAAATCAACTGAGAAAACTATTCAAAAAGAGGGAACTGATGATACATCCAAGGATAAAGAAATAAAAGATGATACATCAAAAATAGATGCAGGAAAAACTGAAGAAAAGAAGGAATAAATATGAAAGGTAGAGAAATATTCAAAGTAGAAGGAGATAAAATTTCACGATTACGCCGGCATTGTCCAAAATGTGGAGATGGGTTTTTTTTAGCTGATCATAAAGATCGTTTAAGTTGTGGGAAATGTGGTTATACAGAATTCAAAAAAATCGGAAAAGAGCCATTGAAAACTAATAATGAAATTAAACCGGTAGATAAGAAAGAAACTGTTACGAAAAATTAATATTTCTTAGTCAATTGTATTATTTATTTTTCTTTTTTCAATAAAAGATATTAAACAAGTAGTGATTGCTAGTCCAGCAC
>JAJISJ010000035.1 GCA_022848765.1 Thermoplasmatota archaeon | reverse complement strand
GCAGATAATCAAGCTTTTGTTGATTATGGGTATGATGGGATATGGATTGCTCAACATGACCCAAATCTGGGGGGCCATTCTCCAGATGATACTTTTGAAAATATTAATATTTCATATCAAATGAAAACAACAAAAATAATGTTAGCGGTTTTAATTGAACTAGCTATCAAACCTATTCATATCCAGGTAATTATTAAATCTCCTCTTGAAGGAAAGGGATATATTAATAATAAGCCTGTTATTGAGTTAGGTTTTCCTGATAATTTTTTCCAGAGATTAAGAGGTATAACTATTGTTTTTGGACGACCAATAGCTAATGTTGAAATTATTTGTAATAACAAAATCATTATCACACCGGATTTGAATCCCGGAAAAAAAGAATTAACTCCAAATTATGTAAATAGATTAATAGGTTTAAATCTTGTTCAATCATATAAAAGTGGTCGAACAAAAATTCTAGATTTAACAAATGAAGGCAAAAATATAATTAGAAATAGAAAAGAATAATATTCTAATGAGCAAAAGAATTTTAAAGTATGTTTAAATGAGGGAAGGGTGCAACAAGAATTATTATTAATATTATCAATCTCTGTTCTTGGGCCAATTATTGGTTCTTTTATTGGTGTAATTAAGAAGCCTTCTGAAAGATTTATGTATAATATGTTAGCTTTCGCTGGCGGGGTTATGCTCTCGATATCATTTTTACAATTAATTCCAGCAAGTATCAAATTATCTTCAATTTTTATTTGTGTAATTGGAATAATTATTGGAACTCTGATTATGTTTTTTCTTGATAAATTAATACCACATATTCACCCAGAACTTAGTTGTCAGGAGCATGGACGTAATTTAAAAAGAACTTCAATTTTTTTAATTCTTGGAATATTTCTACATAATATACCTGAAGGTATGGCTATTGTTCTTGGATCTGCAACTGCTGTCCAAGCAAGTCTTGTTATAGCTATTGCAATTTCAGTTCATAATATCCCCGAGGGTATTTGTACTTCCGCGCCTTATTATCATGAAACTAAGAATAGATTGAAAGCTTTTTTATTATCATCAACAACTGCTATACCTATTATAGTAGGATTTTCAATTGCATATGTATTAAGAAACTTTATCTCTACAACAATGATTGGATTAATTGTTGGAGCTACTGCAGGTTTTATGATTTATATAACAGCGGATGAAATAATACCTACTTCCTGCGGCGAGCATACATCTCATAAAACGATACTTTCACTTATTATTGGTATTTTATTTGTTATAATATTAGGAGCCATATAAAAAGAAAATTAGTTAATTAAAATAATATCAAGTTATTTATTGTATTCCATTTTTTTTAAAATAATTTTGATGATACTCCTCCGCAGGATAAAAAGTTAAAGTTTTTTTAATAACTGTAACGATCTGTTTATTATAATATTTTGAATCATTTACTCTTTTTTTTGATTCTTCCGCAATTTTTTTTTGTTTAGTATTATGATAAAATATTATGGATTTATATTGTGATCCTATATCAAATCCCTGCCTATTAATTTGGGTTGGATCATGAATCTTCCAAAATACATTAAGTAACTCGTTATATGTTACAATATTTGGATTAAACCAGATTTTGAGTACTTCAATATACCCTGTTTTTCCTGTACTTACTTGTTCATATGTGGGATTTATTATGTTTCCCCCCATAAAACCAACTATTGTTTTATTTACACCATTAATTTTGGCAAATGATGATTGGATTCCCCAGAAGCAACCTGCTCCAAATATTGCAATTTCCATAATTATTTCCTTGGTTATTTCCTTTATTTAATTTTTGTTATTTTTGGGTAAATAGTTAATAAATAATACAGCTATTATGATTATTATCATTTTTATTGAAGAGTAGACAATAGTTGTTTAAATTCCATATAAAGGATCATCTGATAATCTTTTTATTATAATACCTAATAATACCCAAAGTATAACAGGATAATACGCAATATCTTTCCTTTTTTATATGTTTTAACATAGAAAAATATTTTAATTTGTATTTTTAGTATTTATGATTTTATTGATCCTTTTCACAAAATCTTGAGAATCGAATGGTTTTTCAATATAATCTTCCCCAAAAAATTTTCCAGCATTCTCTGCTGTATCATCAGTTCTGGCAGATAGAAATACAATAGGTATCTCCCTCCATTCATTATTTTCTTTTATTTTATCATATAATTCCCATCCTGTCATTTCAGGCATCATTATATCTAGAAGAATAAGGTCAGGTTGATCATTATTTTTTAAGTATTGTAAACAATTGGTTCCATTATTAATTGTTATAACATCAAATTCTTTATCTGCGTATTCTAATGTTTTTTTTACGGTGAAAAGTTGATCTTCTTCATCATCAACAACCATTATTTTCTTCAATTTTATCCAACTCCAATTAGCTATCTTAATGTGTTTATTACTTATTTTATTATTCCATTTAGATTGATATCATCTTTTTCATTTGATTTAATAGGTAGTGTAAAATAAAAAGTAGAACCTTTACCTAAACCATCGCTTTCAGCCCATATTTTACCACCATGTTTTTCAATGATCTTCTTAGAAATTGAAAGACCTAAACCACTGCTATCAAAATCATGACGAGATTCATCGGCTTTATAAAATTCATCGAACATAAATTTGATTTGTTTATCTGTCATACCTATTCCATTATCTTTTATTGATATTGTAACAAAATCCCCATCATTTTTTGAATCAATAATGATTCTACCTGATTCCTTTGAAAATTTAACTGAATTATTTAATAAATTATTTAATAATTCTTCAAATCTTAGTTTATCAATACTTATATTAATATCTTTTGATACATTATTTTTTATGTAAATTCTACTTTCTTTAAACAATAACTTATTGCTTATTACTGTTGAGTTTATAATATCTAAAAGATTTGAATCTTCATAGGTGAATTCTGTTTTTGAAGAGTTTAAACGAGCTAGTTGAATTGTTTTTATTACTAGATTTTTCATATAATCAATATTTCTGTTGATTACTTGAAGCATCTCTTTTAATGTTGGATCTTTTTCTTCTTTTTCAACAATTGGTAAAAGGTTTACTAATGGTCCTAGAGGATTTTTTAAATCATGACCAAGTTGATTGATAAACTCATCTTTTTGCTGTAAGAGATCATGTATTTGCTTAGTTCTATCTTTTACTTTATCTTCAAGTTTTTCATTTAATTCTTTTAGATCTGTATGAGCTTTCTCTAATTTTATTCCATCTCTTTTTTGATCTGTTATATCCCTTGAAACATTTGCAAGATACAGAGGCTTATTTGTCTCTGGATCTTCAATAAGAAATGTCAACGCATATACATATGTTTCATCATTTGTCTCAATGTTTTTGTATCTTAATTCACCCTCCCAAAAACCTTTATTTATAATTGATGGTACAACTTGTTTTTTAACCATGAATTGTAAATCTTTTGGTATGACATCATATATCATATGTTTTTTAACTTGATTTGGATGAATTCCAAGCATTTTTTCACCCGCTTCATTTAAGAAAATCATTTTACCTTCAAGAGTGGCAAGATTTACCAATTCCCCACTATGCTTTACTACTGCAGCTAATTTTTGTAATTCCTCCTCAGCTGTTTTCCTTTCAGTGATATCTCTTGCTATCCCTAAAACAGTATTTCTACTATTAACTCTGATTATTGTATTATGTATCTCTAACGGTATTTTGTTTCCAGTTTTTGAAATCATTGAAGTCTCAAATAAAACATCCCTTTCTTCTTTTAATTTAACCAAGAAACCATTGATATCTATTTGCATATGTTTATCAGTCAAATCCCAAGGGTTCATCTCTAAGAGTTCTTCTTTTGTATATTCTAAAGTTTCACAAAATTTTTCATTTACTTCAATAAAATTCGTTGGTTTATCATCATCTAAACCATGCATAAAAAGTAAGTCAACATTATTAAAAAATAATGCACGATATTTTTCCTCAGATTCTTTTAAAGATATTTCTGCCTTTTTCCTTTCAGTTATATCACGGATTATACCCTGAAGATATTTTTTTCCCTCAAGTTCAATGATTGCAAGTGTAACTTCTGCATCAAATTCAATATTGTTAATTTGTTTATGTTTCCATTCAAAAGAAATATTATTTAAACCATTTAATAAATCATTAATTTTTTCAAAAACCAATTTTTTTGACAATAAACCTTCAGATTGATATTCTGGAGAAAAATCAATGGGTGATTTCCCAATAATATCTTCCTTTTTGCATCCAAACATTTTTAATGATTTAGGATTACAATCAATAAACTTAATATCGTCATTAAGATCTGCTATAAAAATCCCTTCATCAGATGTTTCAAATAGAGTTCGATATTTATCTTCACTAATTTTTAATGCTTTTTCAGTTTTTATTCTCTCCGTAATATCACGAAATATTACAATATCAGCGGGTTTTCCAAAATATTCAATTTTTTGTGCATTTACCTCAAATGGTAATTTATCTCCATCTTTTGTGATTATGTTAACAATATATGGTTTAATATTTATTCCAGCCATCCTCTTTGTCAGGTTTGTTAAAAGAATTATTTTACTTTTCTTTGTAACAATTTTTGTTGTCAGAAAATTTTTTCCAATTAACTCATTACGAGTATAGTTAGTATATTTTGTTACACCTTCATTTATCTCAAGAAATTTACCCTTTGAATCAACAATAGCAATTGGATCAGCAATAGAATTAAACAAATTTCTAAAATAATGACTTGATTCTTCAAGCATTTTCTTAGACTTTATCAGATCCTTATTAACCTCTTTAATTTTGTTCTGTTTATCGATTTTATCTAAAGATAAAGAGATATGACGAGCTAGATTCTTAATACTCGGAATACAATATTCTCCTAAATCAGATGAAGTGATCGCTAATAAACCACATATTTCATTATTACGATATAAAGGTGTTAAAACATCCTTTGTCTCCTCATAATTCATTATTTTAAGAATTATTTTAGCCGTAATTTTTGGAAATATTTCTATAATAACATCCTTTAATTTAACAAAATGTGTTTTACCTTCATCAATTATGTTACGATAAATCTTAGATTTTTTATACGAAATTTTATAATTACTCGATTTTTTACCTATTAATCTTTCAATTTTCTTAATCTTAGTAGTTTCTTCTGAATTACAAGCAATTCTTAATTTTGTTTTATCATCCGTTAATAATAATATACTCGCCGAATATTTTTCAGAATTCCTTATTTGATTCTCAATGATTCTAAATATTTCATTTTCATCCACCACATCATGTATTTTTACTGTTATTTCTTCAATTAATTCAACTAAATTAAGGTGATCTTTAAATGCAATATCAAGTTTATTAAAATCTAAATTATCAATTTGATGTTTCTCTTTAAATTCTAAAGTTTTTACCCCTAGTTTTCCAAGTTTTTCCTCTTCTCTCAAATCTTTAATTATATCTGGTTCTTCAAATCTACATCCCATCCAAATCAGAGAAAAAAAGCACATATTATTTATAAATGTTGTTATTTAATAATCATTAACTTATAAAACCATGAGTTCTAAAATATTTGGAGGAAAAACATCCCCAGATTTAATAAATAAATAATAATATTAATTGTTAAAAAATTTGGAGTAAAGATGTTATGAAATTCATATGTACTACCTGTAATATTTATGTTTATGATGAGGATAAAGGTGATCTTAATATAAATGTAAAGCCAGGAACTTCATTTAATGATATTCCAGATTATTTCCGTTGCCCAATATGTAATGCAAAGAAAAAATTGTTTAAAAAAATATTAAAAGAAAATGATAAAAAAACTCGTCAAAAAAATATGTATATCTCAAAAAATAAAATCAAGGATGAAAAGGTAACCTATCATCAAATAAGAAACAATGCAAGAGAACAATTACAAGGAATTTGTGCAGTAAATAGAGTATGCGATGGAAATCCTGATAGATTCTGTATGGGTCAATCCTATGGATCGAATATTGGACTAGGTGGGGTTGGAAAAGGATTAAGTTTTACTGAAAACATAAAATCATTAGATAAAATAAAACTTAAAACCCGTTTGATATCTAAACACTTTGAACCTGATTTTTCAACAAATTTCTTGGATTATAAAATTTCGGTTCCTGTCATGACAAGTTCTCTAAGTGGAGTTAGAATTTGTATGGGGGGATCAATTAGTGAAATTGATTTTGCAGTTGCAGTTTTACAGGGAGCAAAGAATGCAGGTTCTATTGGATGGATTGGTAATACATGTGACGAAGGACAAGAACTAACAGGTATTAAAGCTGTTAAAAAAATTGGATATGGAATTCCAATTTTTAAACCACAAAAAAATAATCGATTATTTGAATTAATAAAAATGGCTGAAAAGTCAGATTCATTAGCTGTAGGAGTTGATATTGATGGTGTCGGTAGTACAAACTGGGAATTAAATAAAAAACCAGTATTTAGAAAATCCTTTAAGGAATTAATAGAATTAGTCGATTCAACAGATTTACCATTTATTGTTAAAGGAATAATGTGTATTGATGATGCATTATTAGCAGTTGATGCAGGTGTGAGAGTTATTGATGTATCAAATCATGGTGGTCGAGCTCTTGATTCAACTAGAGGAGTAGCTGAATTATTGCCAGAGATAGTTAAAGCTGTTAATAAAAAAGTAGTTGTTACTGCAGGTGGTGGAGTTCGAACTGGTTTTGATGTAATGAAAATGCTTGCTTTAGGCGCAGATGCTGTACTTGTTGGTAGAGATATAATAAGATCTGCTATTGGTGGAGGATCTGAGGGTGTAAGATTATTTTTTGAATATTTAAAAGGTGATCTTAGACGAGGTATGATTCAAACAAGTTGTAATAATATAAAGGAAATTAATAAAAATATTTTTGATAATCAATTAAAATAAAAAAAATTGAAAGGCAAAATATCACGATAATCATATTTTTCATTTTTAATACACCAATATTAGATAGATATATTATTAAGAATAAATCTAAGGTTTATCCCATTTTCCTACATACAATAATTCTCAATAATGGTAATTCTCATATAAAAACAGAATTTGTTATAGTGAAAAGAGGATTTTTTTTTTTTAGTTTTGATAAACTTTTATTATAAATTGTAGCACAAAGGATTTTTCAGAATTTATTCACCGTCCTTATCGCTCATTAGTATTTTTTGAATTTTTCACTTAATCGATGGTATAATTAAGAGAATCTTTAACTTTCAATAGGATAATAATAAGAAAAATACAAAAAGAAAGATAACACATTGGAATTTCAAAAAATTTTGGACATATATCAGTTTTAAAAAATTCATTAAAAGAAAACCAAACTGCAAGAATTATTCCAAAAAAACTACCAATATAAAAAATAAAATTTTGAAGTGTAGAATGAAGGAAATCTGAAATAATAATT
Organism: Thermoplasmatota archaeon; assembly: GCA_022848765.1. GTDB lineage: Archaea > Thermoplasmatota > E2 > DHVEG-1 > DHVEG-1 > JAJISJ01. The sequence continues at coordinate 3,876 of JAJISJ010000035.1, read as the reverse complement.
AATGCAAATGAGATAAATACTAGATAACAGGCAGGTATAAAATAAAATTTTGGACAATAATCGGAGGTTAAATAATCCAAAAAAATTAGATAAAATGAAAAAATTATACCTATTATTGATAGAAAGAAAATATATTTATTATAAATTTTATCCGTTATAGTCCTTATATTAACCATTTCTCTCAATTATTTAATAATAAATTACTTAATAAGGATATTTCACCTGTAAGGGATGACTACATGTTTAATAAAATATTTTAAGATATAAATATTTATTGTTTTCTTGAATGGAAATTGTTTTTTTTATATGAAATTTTTTTTATTGCGACTCACTAAATTTTTTATTTGTCTTTGCCTCATTTTTTAAGGTTGCTATTTATTGATTATATATCATTCTTTTGTATTTTTCATAGAAGTTCTTTTCTTTAATGATTTTCATTATCTCTTTCTCTGAACTTATTTAATTTTACTTTTTCTTTTTTCTATTCGGATGCTACCACAATATGGACAATTTTTTTCCTCTTTTTTTGTATCAATCATTGGAGCTCCAAATTCAAAATCACAATCTTTACAATGCCATATCATAAACAATCACATTTAATTTTATTTTTTTTATTTAACAATATGTTGTAATGAATTTTTTTACAATATCAAGAAATTTTATTGTTTGGCGTGTAATAATTTATCTCTTTTTTTCACTAATCCGTTCAGTATTATCTTATTTCTGTGATCTCTCTCTTTTCCTTAAAAACATTGCAATTAAAATCATTATTAATCCTATAACTGAAACAATCATAGGGATATTCTCAGATCCAAGTAGGAAATCCACGCCAGTTGCTATTATCATCATGAAACCAAAAACAGCAAATAACAATGGATAAAATGAATTCTTCTCTGACATAATATTTCCCTCTTTTAAATCAATATTTTATTATCCTTTTCTCTTAATTTTAGGTTGAATTAAATCACCTATATTTTTTCACCTTGAATATATGTTTCCTTAAGTTCTTTATGCAGTATTATATCTCTACCTATTTTCAACTTAGAAGGTTTTTTTTATCTTTTTTCACCAATTCATCGAACAATTTATTTTTTTCCTTTTAATTAAATTTTATTTCTTTTTTTCATTATCTTCACAAAATACTTCTGATTCTTCACAGTGATAATGATATCCTCTCTCTTTATCATCCTCTTTGATTAATTTCTTATGGCATATCAGGCAAAAAACTTCACCCTCAGGATATTCCATGTTATTATCTCCTCATAATTTTTTAAAATTCAGTCTTCGTAATCCTTAACATCTTTTAATATATTTTTCCAATCTTTTACTTCTAAACATTTTAGACATAGTCCATTATTATTTTTAGAATCATACTCACTAATTAGAGTTCTACAATACTTACATTTTGGCAAGAAATACTCTCCAGATCATGTAATTAATTATTGATTTATCTATTTAATGATTAAAGATAGATATCAATTTTATATAGTTGTTTTTATTATCTGTCTTGAATAATATGGATGAAAATTGTGAATACTGCGGGTTTCCACTCATTAATGAAGATGAAAGAATAACAGGATTACATTTCTATTGCTCAAGATATTTTGAAAGAGATGATATTGAAAAATTTGAAAACACTTAAGCATGTTTTTCTTTCTCTTATTCTAATTAACATATATATTCATCATTCAAACTATAATATCATCAATATTTTATTCAATTATATTATTTTCAATAAAAAATATTAGATTTTTTGATTATTGATAGATCTTGTTTATTTAGCTATCATTGATCTTAACCAATCTGCAACATTTTCTGCATGATCTGCAATGTCATCAACCCAGTCAATTATCTTTAAAAGATGATATGTATCCATTGGATCAAGTTTTTTCTCTAAATTATAAATACCTTTTGTAAGTTCATATTTTTTTATATCCGCTTCTCTTTCAAATCGATGTACTTCATAAATAAATTCTTTTGTTTGTTCACGCTCTCTTTTGACAAAACTTGTCTCAAGTAGATCCTTAATATTTCCAACAGCATCCTCCATTTTTTGTACAGTTTTTAACACTAGATCCATATGTTTAATAAAATCAACCTGTAATTCTTTTGGAATCTTAGTATGACGCATATCAAGCATTTTTACAAGGTTTTCAGCATGATCAAGAATTTTATCCTGTTCTCTTAGTGCCCATAAGAACTTACCTTTATCAACAGGCATAAATAGAGTATTTGGTAAATGATTTCTAATATTTCCTTTAATTACATCAGCTTCATGTTCTAATTGAGATACCTGTGATGTTACATCTGAAAAAGATGTATAATTTCCCTTATAATAATTTATTAAGCCCTTATGTAAAACATTAACACATTCCTTAACTTTTGCCATATGTTCCAATAATTGTCCAAATGGTGATTTTCTTCTAAATGTATCAATTACTGGTGCTCTAACATGTACTTTTTTTTCTTCCATCTTTTTTTCACCCGTTTATAAATTTTAAAAAATTGCCCTCAATATTAAAAATATTGCTACAGAAGTTCCTGCAGCAACTGGTAATGTTAATAACCATGATATTATAATTTTTTTGATTACACTTAAATCAATTGCTTCTAAACCTCTTGCTAAACCCACTCCAATTACTGCTCCAACAACAGTGTGTGATGTAGATATAGGCATACCAAGTTTTGAAGCAATGAGTACTGTTGTTGCAGCTCCAAAATCGACTGAGAAACCTCTAGTATTTGTTAGACTAGTAATTCTACCACCTACTGTCTTCATTACTCTTCGACCCCAGGTCATACATCCAATTGCTATTCCAAAACCACCAAGTGCTAATAAGGGTATAGGAACTTCAACCGTTCCACCAATATCCATTCCCTGTGCTAAAGGAACAATTGAAGCTACTGGTCCAATAGCGTTTGCCACATCATTTGCTCCATGAGCAAAAGCAACGTAACATGATGTAATAATCTGTAGTTTTCTAAAAATTCCTTCAACCGTTGAATAATCCTCAGTTTTCGTATCATCAATTTTTCTTAGTAATGCTATACCAATTAATCCAACAATAATTGATATTAAACTTGCAAAAATAAGGCTTTCGATATCCGAAATACCAATGTTTTCTGCAAGAGCTGATTTTAAAAATAATGAGGACACTATTAAAAAAGCAGTGAATCCAATTATTACAGGTCCCACTATTTTTGCTGATTTTACAGGTTTTTCTTTTGAAAAAATAAGTTTAACAATTATTTTAAAAATAATAAACGCGAGTATACAACCAGATATGGGAGATAATACCCAACTTGCGACAACAGATCCAATTTTTGTCCAAATAACAGCTGAAGTACCTCCTGCAATTAATCCAAAACCCATTAAGGCACCTATTATTGAATGAGTTGTTGAAATCGGCATTTCTTTCCATGTTGAAAGGGTAACCCATATAGCCGCTGCAAGTAAACTTGCAACAAATCCAAGTAAAAGTATATGAGATTCAATTCCAGTTACGTCTACAATACCTTTTCTTACTGTATCAGTAACATTACTACCAACAAAAACAGCACCAACTAAATTTAGAATACCTGCTATTAAAACTGCTTGTTTAAAAGTAATAGCTTTAGCACCAACAGCTGTTGACATTGAATTAGCTACATCATTTGCACCGATACTCCAAGCCATATAAAAAGCGATTGCACTAGAGCCAGTGATAATCAACAGTAATGATGTATCCAATAAAGCTTCCTCCAATCCAAATAGAAATCAAATCACTTTTGATAAATATGACATTCATTGATAATAATTTCGATAAAAACAGAAAAAATATTTTATTATAAAATAATAAAAGATACGTACTCTCAGATGGTTAGAGGTTCAATTGT
>JAJISJ010000034.1 GCA_022848765.1 Thermoplasmatota archaeon | reverse complement strand
ATTTGTAAGATTAATTTTATATATGTAATTTTATTACTCCGATTTGTAAGGTGACAAAAATGACATATGTTATATTTGAAGTTAAATCAGAAAATATAGGTAAAATTAATGATTTATTAAAAGATGATCTTGTCAATAGACAGAGTATACTTACAAGAGATTCAAGCTCTCTTAATATTGATAAAAATGTTTCATATTTAAAAATTGAAGGAAGCATTGAAGGAATAAAAAAAGCGAAGGAACTTGCAAAAGAATTTGAATTCAAAAAACTAAGTGTTAAAAAAGCTGAAGAAGTAAATAAAAAAATAGAGGAACAAGAAAATTCCGCTGCAGATGGAATGGGAATGATTTTTGGTTAATATTCATATTTTCCAAAATCCACTCATCTCATTTTTGATTCTATTTAAAACATATTCAACATCTTTTTTCTCATCTGGATAATCTTCAATTTTTATTGGATTTAACAATAATTGACCGAGTTGAGAGACTAAACATTTTCCAATCCAATCCAAATTATATCCACCCTCAAGAGTGCAAACAATCTTTGGTTGAATTTTCTGAAATCTGGAAATTATTTCACCAAAGAAATTTACCGATAGACTTAAACCTCCAAGTATATCTGCATGATGTGAATCATAACCACATGAAACAAGGAGAATATCTGGTTTAAATTGTTTAGTAATTGGTAAAAAAACTTCATCTAAAAGTTGAGTTATAGCGTTATCGCCATTCCCATAGTTTAAGGGCGTATTTACATTATAACCAATTCCTTCACCCTCACCTATTTCATCCGTGTCACCTGTTCCAGGGTAATGTGGTGATAGATGGAATGATTGATACATTACATCCTTACGATTATAGAATATATCCTGAGTGCCATTCCCATGATGAACATCCAAATCAAAAATAAGTACACGTTTCCCTTTTTTTGAAGCCATATTTGCTGCTATTGCAATGTTATTGAAAAGACAAAAACCCATTGATCTATCTCTAGTTGCATGATGCCCTGGAGGTCTAACTAATGCAAAACCATTTCTTGCTCTATCATTTATCACATTTTCTGTTATATCTACTAAACCACCAGCTGCTAACCTTGCAATATCATAGTCACCTTTACATATATATGTATCTGGATCAAGCCATGAACTTTCTTTAAGGCTGGCTTCCTTTACTCTATCAATCATATTTTTAGTATGAACATCATATAATAAATCTTCATCTAGAAGAGTTGGTTGAATTATTTCAATTTTTTCAAATAAAGGTGATTTCTTTATTTCTTGCATCATTACTACTAATCTTTTAGCATTTTCAGGATGAGTTATATCATCATGGCTTTGGAATTCATTAGAATATAATAATTGAGTTTTCATTATTTTCAAAAAACCAAGATTGAATAATCAAATATAAGATTAATTATAATGATTTAAGTATGCTCAACATATTGAGGATAAACGAATTCGGGGGTTGATAATAAAAAAATGAGTGAAATGTTACTTGGCATCTCTTCAGAATTTCTATATTTATATAATCAACAGCCAAAACCAGTATCAGATTATCATAAACCTTATTTTCTAGCTTTTACTCCAAAAGAAAAAAATATAATAAATGCCCGAAAAGATTTGATTAGTAAATGGAAGAATAATAATTCTAGTGATAATGTTTTTTCAAAAATTGAGGATATTGGAGAAATTGAAAAATATAGAAGTTTCTGTGAATTTGATAAAACTTGGGATGTCTTTAAGGTTTATACTATAAAATCATATCTTGTTCCAGAAGTTAGTGATTATTTATTTTTTAATTATAATTTCTATACAGCTGAACATGATATACCTTATCATCAACGATCACTTATTGATTTAGCATCTGAAGATAAAATATGGTTATTTGATACCAGTGGAAAAAAGGAAACAATTAAGTGTTTAATTTATGATATTGAGACAACACAATTTGATCTTTCAAAAACAAATATTCCTATAGATATTATTGGTTATACTGATTTTAATATAGCTTTTGAATCTTCAAAAAACCTTGATGTTGAAGAGTTTAGTTTTGATATTGTTGATTGTCCTATGCATTCTGATGATATTGATATTACTCAACTCATTTCACGAAATTTAGATGAAGAAATTGAAAATCTATATAAATTTTGTAAACTTCTTAAAAAATATCATATTATCTCTGGTCATAACATAGCTGGTTTTGATAATATCCAAATCCATAATAGAGTTAAATGGATTCTATCAAATCATAAATCACGTTTGTCTAATGATGAAAAAAATATTTTTAATGAATTTATTAATAAATATAGTAGGATTGATAAATCATTTCATTTTGGCGTTGGATCCGAGATTGTTAATTTTTATCCGAGTTCTTTTGACACTTATCAAGCAACAAGAAAATTTTACCCTTTTCTTGACTCATTTGGTCTTAAAGCAGTCGCTCCTTTTATCGGAGTAGGTATAAAAGATAGAATAATTCTAACACCATCTCAGATTAAAATTGATAATCGAACCTTAAAATACAATAAACAAGATGTTATCGAGCAAAGAGGTGTTACATTAAATCTTATTCAGCAAGCTTTACCTTTATCATTTACAACTTGTATGACTTTTGATAATTTACTATCCTCAGGAGCTGTAAACATGTGGGATCATATGGCTATGATTAGAGGATCATTACAGAAGAAAATAATGCCCCCTATATGTAGACCTTTTTCAATTGCAAAAACTTTATTACAAAATTTCAATAATATTGATAATAAGAATCAAATAATTATTCAAGGTAAAAATAATAGAGAACAGCTTTCTAAAGAGTTTGTAAGGGTGTTAAAATATGGGGAGGAAATGCCTGATTGGGTGAAATACCCTTACGTAATTTATAATATTAATTCAACAGATCTTGATGATAGATTAAATTATCATATGCCTGGTGGGATGACAATTAAACCTGATAAAGATACGAAATCTCATTTTATTCCATGGTATCATGTTATTGTAGCTGATGTTGGGGCTATGTATCCAACAATTCTTAAAGCTATGAATATAGGAGCCGACACAGTTAGAATTTGTCCTAATTCTGATGATTCTAATGAATTAATCTGGTTGAAAAAATTGCCAAAGAAATTTTTAGATAGTAATTTTTGTAACTTTTCAGAAATAAATGAGGATGACTCATTTGCTGATAAAGGGTATAAATTAGATATCATAATTGATAATAAACCTGGTGTAATAAATTGTGCTATGACCGGTATAATGAGTATGATTTCAAAAGTTAAAAAGGAACTTAAGGAGACAAAAAAAAGTGGTGATAAACCTGAGTTAGATAGATTAAAGATGATGTATCAAAGCATTAAAGGAGCTCGTAATGCCGGAACTCATGGAATTCTATCTGCCCCGAATGTTTCAGGTAGGCAATTTAATCTATGGGGCGCTGCTGCTATTACAACAAAAGGTCAGATGATACTTGCAGATACACTTGATTATCTTGAAAAAAAGGGTATAAGAGTAGTCTATGGTGATACTGATGGTATTTATTTAGGATGTTCACGATCAATGGGTAATTTACCTAATTTTTCAAATGCATTAAATATTTTTATTCAAGATGCTATGGAGGATTGGCTATCAAACCCAGAAGATGTTCTATCTTCAATAAAAGATTGTAATACAAGATGGCAGGCTGAATTAAATTACCCTGATTTTGAATTAGAACCAGAAATCCATGATTGCATGATTTTTGTGAAACATAAGAATTATCTAATATTTGATGAAAAAAACGGAAAAATCGAGATTACCACTAAGGGAAACAATTTTAAAGGATCTGACAAAGCCAATATTGCACGAAAGATTCTTAGAAAAATAATGATTAATGTACTAAAAGAAAATCCCAGCTGGACTGATGAAAAAAAAGCAAGGATTGAAATTAAAAAAAGTATAACTAATAATACTAAAAAAATTCTTTTAGATTTTGATTTATCAAAAGTTAAAATAGATGATTTAACTTTGATTCAATCTGTTAAACCCTCCAATCAATATAAGAAAAATCAGAATGGTTCAATGTCGACTTTTGGAAAGAGAGCCGTAGCATTAGAACAGCTTCTAAATAAATCGATTAAATCAAGGATGAAATTAAAGTTTGTTGTTACCAAAAAACATCTACCAGGTATTTCAAATCCTTCGAAAAGTGGTGTAAAACCAATTGATTATATGTATCCAATAGAGTTATTAAAAGATGTTAAAGATATTGATCTAAAATGGTATAAAAAGATGATAGAAAACTATATACAAGGTGCTTTTGCTCTTCATGATATTGAAGTAACCGAACAGAAGGGATTAGATGCCTGGATGTAAAAATTATAATAATATTATTTAATTCATAATCAAATTTAAATTTTTTATTAAAAATAAAATAGCAAAATTTAAATATGAATTAATATGATTACCAACAAATTGGGACGTTTTTAGGAGTAAAATATGAGGATATTAAGTTTTCAATCTAAAAAAATCTTATTAAGCATTATATCAATAATTATACTTACAATAACACCATTAGTTAATTCAAGTTACATAGAATCATATGATAATAAAGAGTACAAAAGTTATAATCTTAAATTTTCAAAAAATTTTTCAACACCAATTATAAATTCTGAAAATCAATTTATAAGAATTGATTTAAAAGAAGCAAATTCATATATATCAATAGAAGGCCATCCAAAATTGCCAGTTTATTCAGAAGTTTTTGAATTACCATTTGGATCAGAAATAATAGATGTTAAATATAAAATATCAGAGATAAAAAATAAAATAATTAAACAAAAGATTGATTCAGTTCCTTTGTATCAAAGTATAAATGATATTATACCCATAAAAAAAGAACCTAATAAAAAAATCTATAATTCTATTAATAATTATCCTGATGAATGGGTTTTTTCCCAGATAGGAGCTGGTATAAATAATTATGATGAAATAGTTTTATTTCTATCAGTAAGGATAAATCCAATTAGATATTCTCCTTTAAACAATAACATTGAATACATCGATAATGTTAGTGTGGAAATAATATATTCTGAACCAGAATCAAGAAATTTGAAAAATAATTCAGATTATGATCTAGTCATAATTACTCCATCAGTATTTATGAGTAATCTTGCACCTCTTGTTGATCATAAAAATAATAATGAGATGCAAACAACAATTAAAACAATTGAAGATATTTATTCAGATTTTAATGGAAGGGATGATCAGGAGAAAATTAAATATTTCGTTAAACATGCTATTGAGGAATGGAATGTTAAATATATTCTCTTAATTGGTGATATGAAAAAACTTCCAATTAGAACAACTGATGCTTATCCTTGGTCAGGTTATCATGGTAATGGAATACTTACAGATCTATACTATGCAGATATCTATGACAAAGATTTCATGTTCTCCTCTTGGGATTCAAACAATAATAATGTTTTTGGCGAAATTGAAGAAACAGATATTATATCTGAATTCTATATTAATATTGATGAAGTAGATTTATACCCAGACGTACATATTGGAAGAATACCTTGTACAACCTCAGAAGAGCTTACAACAGTTATTAATAAAATAATAACTTATGAAGAATTTACATTTGATCAAACATGGTTCAATAAAATAATATTAGCCGGTGGAGATACATTCCCATTATCTAAAGGTTCACTACCATTTGTTTATGAGGGTGAAATAACAAATACAAAAGTAGGCCAACAAATCCCAGAGTTTGAGCAAATAAAATTATGGTCTTCAACGCATAATCTAAATGCCCATACATTTAATAAAGCAATAAGAGAAGGCGCTGGTTTCTTAAGTTATGCTGGCCATGGTTTTGAACATGGATGGGGCACCTATAGACCAAATGCACTTAGAAATAAAATGGGAATACTTCAGCCATTATATTATACTCCATTTATAAAGTATATAAAAAATGATTTTAGATTACCTATTATTTTCTTTGATGCTTGCTTAACTGCTAAACTTGATTTTAATATTACTGATCTTAAAGAGTATTATGGTTTACCAATTACAATTTTTAATCTTTTACCAAGTAATAGGTTTTCAGATTCAGATTTTTTCCCAAGTTTAACTTGGTGTTTTCTTAAAGATGAAAATGGAGGATGTATTGCTTCTATCGGAGCTACAAGACCAGCCTATACTCATGTTGATAAATACGGTGTCTATGCTGGAGCAGGGTACCTAGATGTACATTTTTTTAAAGCGTATGATGAGGGAACAACAATTGGAAAAATGTTAACTGAATCCCAGTTAGATTATATCAATTATGTTGGAAAAGATTTTTTCACAATTGAGGAGTTTATGCTAATCGGAGATCCAAGTTTAAAAGTTGGTGGATATCCATAAAAAAAATATCATTTAGATTATTAATTAAATAACGAAATATTTTTAAATAATTTATGAAATTGGGATTAAAGTTGTTCCTTCAACTATTATCCAAAGCATGTACACCTTCAAATGAAGATATTTTTCAACTTTATATTAGTTGAAAAAACAACTTATATGAATTATTTAACCAAATAATGCTCCAAGTCCTGCCGCAGCTTCATCTTCTGATACTACTTCCTCTTTTTTCTCTTTTTTCTCTTCTTTTTTCTTTTCATCAGCAGAAGTATCTTTTCCTGATACTGCAGGTGCTGCTACTGGGACTGCAGCTGTTTTTATTGCATCCTCAATATCCACACCTTCAAGTGAAGCAGTTAATGCTTTAATTCTTGCATCATCAGCTTTAACACCGGCAGCAGTTAAGACTTTTTTTATACCTTCTTCAGTAATCTTTTTTCCTGCCGTATGAAGAAGCATCGCACTGTATATGTATTCCATTTTATTTTTTGCCTCCTATAATTTTTTTATGTCATCATATTCTTTAAATCTTCATCAAGTCCATCTTTTGATTTCGATGCTAATGAAATCATTGATGAATGTGATTTTGAAATTAAATGTTTAATGGTTTTCTTATTAATTATCCCTCTATCAATTGCTAGAGAAAAAGCATTTCTATATGCCTTATTTAATAATGGTTTAATAGTATTTTTATTAATCCATGATGTTTCAATAGCAAGACTAAACGCATTACTTGATGCTTTTTTAATATTTAACAAGAATTCATCCATATCAATATCTAATATATCGGGTTTGTATACACTTCCATCTTCAAATATTCCTTGTATAGACATACCAATTTCTATTGGAAAGATTTCAAGTCTAGTCAGCATTTGTGCTACATCTTTTGGTATTTTCTCTCCAGCAGGGACTAAAATCTTATCTTTTTTAATTACTACTTTCCCCTCTTGAATAGCTGCTGGAATACCAGCTTTTTGAAGATCTCCCACAATTGGACCTGGTTTAAAGGGAGTATCACCAGCTTTTACTTCAATATCTGAACTAACTGTTTCTCCTCCTTTTGCCGGAGCGTTTGTTCTAGTTATTTTAATTTTATTGAAAAGTTTAAATGGATTAATATCAGTAGCAAGTATTGCTGTTTGACCTGTTACAAAATCTTTCAAGGTAGATATACCTTTGACCTTTTTTTCGGCTTCATCGAAGGCTCTTAATATTAAGGAGTTTTTAGAGGATCTTACATCTGCAATATTTTGCAGATTAGTCCTCATTTTTTGAATTTGAGGAGCAGGTATACCACCAATTTCAACAACACCTATAACTGGTTTATTTGTTAGAAGATTTGTAAGTGCTTCAACTTCTTTGAATTTCCATTTTGCAACGTGAGCCATAATTATTCCCCCTATATAATCCTCTCAGATGGCCCCATAGTAGTTTTGATATAAACTGAGCCTATATTCAAACGTCCTCTTTCCAATGTACCTTCTAAACGTTTAATTATTGTATCAACATTAACTGCGATTTGTTCAGAAGTCATTTCTTCATTACCTGCAATCGTATGAAATGTTTTATTACTCTTTGATCTTAATTTAATTGTTTTGTGAAGATTTTGTACTAATCCAGATATATCTGCATTTGGTGGCACAGGTTTAGGCATTTTTCCTCTTGGACCTAACACTGTACCTAGTGTTTTACCAATTGTAGGCATAAGCGGAGCTTCTGCAATGAAAAAATGATGATTATCAGCAATTTTTTTGAATTCTTTTTTATTGCTTGATAGTTCTTCTATCTCCTCAGGTTGAATTAATAAGTCAACATGTTTTTTCGAGTTTAAAGCTAATTCCCCACTTGCAAAAATTGCAACTTTAGCTTTATAACCCCGCCCATTAGGCAGAATTATTTCTTCTTCAATTCTATTTTTTGGAACATTTAAATCAATATTTTTCAGATTTACAACTAAATCGATATTTTGCTTAAGTTTTCTATTAAGTTTTTTTGATTCCTGCAATATTTTTTCAACTGCGTCAACGATTTTTTTATCTGCCATATTTACCAATCTTGATTTTTTGAAATATTTTTTCTCCATATAGATATAGAAATGTAGTTCTCGGGAATGATAACCCTATTTATAAAAGTTTGGTCAATTATTATTGCTCATTCGCTCTAGGATTAATTCAATTATTTCTTCAGGTCCTCTTATTTTCTTTAATTCTCTTTTTACTATCAAAGGTGTTCCTTCAATATTATGCTTTTTAATATTTCCTTCTGTGAAAAGAACCGCATGTTTCTCGGTTATTTTTGATATACTCCCCACAATCTGGGCTCTTTTAATTAAATGTTTATCATTTTTATGAATACATGTTAGTAATACTCTATCCTTATCTTTACTTACAGCATCAAATGGACAACGATCCATTGGTATTATTTCATAGCCAACTTGTTTCAAAATTGAAAATATTTCTTTTTGAAGATCTTTAAATTGTTCATCGGGTTTATTTTTTGAATGGGGTGTATTTTTCCCATATATAGATTGTCCTTTATCTTTATGAAGAAGATTAATGTTAACTGTTATAGTATCGTTCAGTACATCTTCAATTCTTTGTGCAAATTCTACACGTGCATTCATTCCTTCTTCATACATTCTAACGGTTCTTCTTGATACTTTAACTGAACGTGCAAATGATCCAATAGAAATATTATGTTTTTTCCTAAGTCTAATTAATTTTTCATTATCAAGATTAACATAAAAACCACCTGGTGCTGCATATACTTTGAGCGGGGTTCCATCCAATAGATAACTCTCTAATGTATCAATTGAGATTGTTTTAATGCCAAATCTATCATATACTACATCTTTTTCTAAGTAACCTGTTCCCCCTCGTTCACCAATAAGTAAAGGATGTCCTTTCAATAATTTTGATAATAATTTCAACTCACTTGCAACCTCTTCTGATAAAGCATTAATATTTGTCAAAACTTTAATTATTAGTAGTGAGTTGTCCCTTCTTGCTACTAAATCAAATCCTATTGGACGCATTGAATATAAATCAGAGACATAAAATCCTGCATTACTCAGTATTTCCCGGATTAATTTAACTAGATCTAACCTGTTCATTTATATAAAGGATAAATTATGGTTTAATATATAATAATATCGGGGTTGAAAAAATCTGGATAGGAATAGATGATACCGACTCAAGAAATGGTGGTTGTACAACACACATTGCTAAAACTATAATAAAACTTTTAATCGATGATGGTTATAATTTAATTGGATACCCTAGACTTGTTAGATTAAATCCAAATATTCCTTGGAAAACACGAGGTAATGGAGCAATATCTATAAAAATTGGTTTAGGCAGGGGAAATAAAAACAAAATAGGTGAAATTGATAAAAGTGAGATTTTTTGTTTTTCTAAATATAATAATTTAAATAAATCCAAGAATCACGAAGATAAAATTAAAGAAATAATAATAGACGTCTTTAATAATTATGCACAAATCAAAGATAGAAATACTAACCCAGGTTTTATTATTTTAAATAAAAAACCACCAATTAATATATATAAAAAAGGGGTTAGAGATATTTTATATTTGAATGAAATAAAAGATATAATTAAATCATTAAATGGATTTTATAAAGGTTATAAAAACTCTAGAGGTCTTATTGGCGCAGTAGCATCCGTAGCATGGATTCCCAAAAAGGATACCTCATTTGAACTAATTACATATAGATTTGAAGAAAAATGGGGTACTATGAGATTAATCGATGACGAATCTGTAAAAAAAATAGATAGATTATATCCAACAACATTTGATAATTATGATTATGAAAATAAGCATAATAGAATTGTACCAAATTCTCCTTGCCCAATATTGTATGGCATCAGGGGGGATGATCCAAATGATTTGATAAAATCCTCTTCATTAATAAAATCTGAGAATGTTGATAGTTGGATAATTTTTCAGACAAACCAAGGAACGGATGATCATCTACAGAATAGAAACATAAAACAAGTTAAACCATTTGAATCTGTTATAATTAAGGGAAAAATAATTGATAAACCCCATACAATTAAAGGAGGGCATGTTTTTTTTACCATTTCAAATGAATTTAAGGAAAAAATTGATTGTGCTGCATATGAGCCTACTAAACAGTTCAGAAATATTATCCGAGAGTTATTAATTGGAGATATTGTTGAAGTTTATGGGGGTGTTCGGAAAAAACCTTTAACTATAAATATTGAGAAAATTTTTATAAAAAAACTTGTAGATGATTTTATAAAATTAGAAAATCCTATTTGTCCAAATTGTAAAAAACATATGAAATCAAGGGGAAAAAATCAAGGGTATAAATGTTTAAAATGTAAAACAAAAAAGTTATATGCAGATAGAAAAAAGAAAGTTAGGAAAATAAATTATGGTTTTTATGAGGTTCCTGTTTGCGCAAGAAGACATTTAAGTAAACCATTGAAAAGATTTTAAATAAAAATTATATATTTTATCTAAAAAGTTAACAATTTGAGGAGATTAGATTTATTTGATAGATCAACTGCCGCAATGGTTTCAAATTTTTCTTTTTTCTATGATACCTGGATTTGAATCTAGATTTGTTATTCCAATTATTGCAATTAATCAGTTTAATTGGGTTTGGTGGAAGGCTTTTCCATTCGCTATTGCAGGAAATATGTTCCTTGTTCCTTTTGGTTTATTATTTTTACATAAGATTGAAAAAAATTTAGGTAAAATTAGTTTGTTTAAAAAAGTAATGGATATTGTGTTTCCAAAAATAAGAAGAAAGGCTGATAAGAAAATTCAAAGATATGAAAGCCTTGCTTTAATATTTTTTGTTGCAGTACCTTTACCTTTTACTGGTGCTGGCCTTGGTACATTAATAGCCTATCTTTTTGATTTGAAATTTACCCGTTCATTACTTATGATATTTATTGGAGTTTTAATTTCATCATTATTCGTAACGGTTATTTATATGACTGGGTACTATTTAATATTCTATCAATAATCGTAATGCTTTTTAAGGGTTTATTGCTACATAGTCGCTAAAAAACATTTCCGCGGGTGTGGTGTAGTCTGGTATCACTTAAGCTTGCCAAGCTTATAACTCGGGTTCAAATCCCGGCACCCGCACTCAGACATATTTT
>JAJISJ010000033.1 GCA_022848765.1 Thermoplasmatota archaeon | reverse complement strand
GCTTTACACAATCTGTAATAGCTGAAGAAGAAATAATTTTATCAGACCCTGAGGGTGATGTTTTAGTTTATGATTTACTTGATGTAGATTATAATTTTACCACTACAGATGAAATACCAAATATTGATATTAAAGAAGTAAAATATATTCATAATGATGGTTCAAATAAAGCAACTATTATTCTGCAAGTATATGGCATAATTGAAGATAGAGGAAGTTTAGATGAAAGTGACTTTGGTGAAGCGTTTAATACAGTTGCGTATGCAATGTCATTAACGACTACTAAAAATAGCTATCTTATAAATTATGTTAATAAAACATGTGCTTTAACAAAATCCGATTTTAATACTGAAAACATAACAGATTGGTCAGTAAATAATGATAAATTAACAATAAATTTTGAACTTGAAAACACGGACGAATCTTATGTTGATTTAAGCGCTGAGACTACAGATATTGATATCGATTTTTCATTTGAAAGCGGTGGATTTTATTTCGATACAATTCCAAATTTATTATTTGTTGAAATAAAAGAAGAAAAAAATATCGAGGAAATTGGTAAGAGTATCCAATTTACTGCAGATGCACAAGATCAATATGGAGCTTCTGGTGATTTTACTTATGTTTGGAATTTCGGAGACGGAAACCCAACTTCAAAATTAAAAAATCCAACACATACATATAATTCTGTAGGAAATTATACAGTTACCTTAACTGTTGAAGATGATTTAGGAAATATTGGGAATGATTCAACTATTATACAAATAATTGAAAAAGATAGTAATGGAAATGGTAATGGCGGTGAAAATAATCAAAACGGGTCAGAATCAGGCTTAAGTCTTTTCATAACAATAATTGCTGTGATAATAATTATTGGAATATTAGTTTTGATATTTATCATTAGAAGATAAAAATTTAATCAATCTAATATTTTTCCAATTTTTTTTTATTAATTTTTTTAGTTATCTTTTTATTATCATTTAATATAGCATACTTAGAGGCATATATATGGCAAAAAAAATAGATAAATTTAGTTACAAAAAAAAATCTGCATGGGATGTTTTTAATAAAGTCCAAATCAAAAAAATTTTTACTTTTACTGATGAATATAAATCTTTTTTAAATAATGCAAAAACTGAACGAGAAGCAATTAAAGAAATTAAAAAATACGCCAATAAATTTAATAAAAAAATATATTTAAATAAAAATTCATGTGCTGCAATTATTGTTAAAGGTGAAAAATCAATATCTGAAGGATTGCGTATTGTTATATCCCACGTTGATTCTCCAAGATTAGATTTAAAACAAGTGCCATTATTTGAAGATAGCGATAGTAACATCGCATTGTTTGAAACTCATTATTATGGTGGAATTAAAAAATTTCAATGGCTTACAATCCCTCTTTCTCTCCATGGAATAATCATTAAAAAAGATGGTTCAAAAATACATTTTTCAATAGGTGAAAATGAAAAAGACCCCGTTTTTCAAGTTCCAGATATACTACCTCACTTATCTCATGAGATCCAAGATACAAAAAAAATGAACGAAGCAATTAAAGGTGAAAGTTTAGATATTATTATTGGAAGCATACCGGTTAAGGATGCTGAAAAAGATAAAATTAAAAAAGCAATTCTAAAAAAATTAAACGATGATTATGGTATAATTGAGGAGGATTTTATTTCAGCTGAACTTGAAGCAGTTCCAGCTTTTAAAGCTAGAGATATTGGTTTTGATAATTCATTAATTGGATCATATGGTCAAGATGATAGATCTAGTGTATTTTGTTCATTAAAATCAATCATTGAATTGAAAAAACCAAAATATACAGCAATTTCTCTCTTTGTTGATAAAGAGGAGATTGGGAGTGAAGGTACAACATCTGCTCAATCAGCCTCTTTTTTGAGATCAATTATAAAAGACATTGACCCAAAAGCTGATATCGACAGCGTAATGCTTAAATCTAAGGTTATATCGGCAGATGTTGATGCTGCTATAACTCCAAATTATACCGAAGTATTTGAGTTAAAAAATTCAGCATCATTAGGTTATGGAGTAACAATGTCTAAATTTACTGGACATGGAGGTAAATATTCTGCTAATGATGCTTCTGCAGAATATGTTTCAGAAATCAGAACGTTATTAAACAAAATGAAAATACCATGGCAAACGGGTGAATTAGGAAAAGTAGATAAGGGGGGAGGCGGAACTGTTGCAAAATATTATTCAAGATTAGGTATGGAAGTAATTGATCTTGGGCCACCAGTTATGTCTATGCATTCACCTTTTGAAGTAACTAGTAAAGTTGATATTTATTCTGCCTATCTTGCATATAAATCTTTTCAAGAAAATTGAAATTATATCATTTTTTAAATTTAATTAAATTACAAAGTGATATTCTAGAAGAAGAATATACATATCTTCTAATTAACTTCCATCGTAATTTATAGATACTTTGCTGTCCTGTCATAATATCAAATAACATTTCAGCAAGTTTCTTATCTTTACTCATTGTTTGAATAAATTTTTCATTTTCATTCCGGATTTTTTTTGTTGAATTTAGCATATATTTTATATCTTTACCAAAATCTTTTTTCCATTCTTTTTCGTATTGCGATAGGAATCTTCCACTAGTATTTTTGGTTTTGAGAGCTTTTATTGTTATATTAGCCGCTATTTCAGCAGATTTTAACGCATAATATATCCCCTCGCCTGTAACTGGATTAATAAATCCAGCTGCATCTCCACATAATAGTACATTATTCATATATGTTTTTTCATGAGGCCAAACAGGTAAAGAACCTCCCCTTAACTTTATACTCTTGATATTTTTTGGAATGATTTCTTGTTTTTTTAATATTTCAAGATATTTATTAAAAATCATTTTTAAATTTTGTTGATTTCTATTTGATTTTAATCTACAATCTCCCAATCCAATATTCAAATGATTTTTTTTAGGAAAAACCCATCCATAGCCAGTAATTCCAAAAATCTTTAAATGTATATGGCAAAATCGATTTTTTGTATAAAACTTATCAAGTATTTTTTCCGATAATTGAAACTCCTCAACCACTGAAACTCCGGTGAATCTTCTTTTTGTAAAAAGACCAGTTTTTCGTGCTGTTATACTGTTAAATCCATCTGCGCCTATTACAATCGAGGTTTTAATGGAGGTATTATCACTTAATATAAGTATAGTATAATTATTTTCAAATTTAATATCAATTACTTTAACTCCATCTAAAAATTTTACTCCATTTTTTATTGCAGCATTTACTAGTTCATTATCAAATTTTTTTCTTAATACCATTGCGATTGAGGGATAATTTTTATGAACTTCTATTTTATATTTTGATGTATCTGAATAAATAAATCCACCATAAGAATAGGATTCAATATAATTGGAATTAAATAAATGTGGGAAACGTTTTAAGACCCACAAAGGCAAACCTCCTCCGCATGGTTTTTCTCGTGGAAATTTTTCTTTGTCAATAAGAAGAGAGTTTATCCCTTTTTCAGATAAAATTTTTGCAGCTGTTGAACCAGCAGGTCCTGCACCTACAATTACAACATCATAATCAATCATGTTCATCCATTTTGAATATTAATATTTTTTATTTAGGTGTAAGATATTTGAATTATTCATACTGTCAATTTGATTTAACTCATTAGTCAAACCCCACTTATGCAAAGCCATATTGGTAGAAAACTTTATATATAATATCTATCATGTCTCTTAAAAAGATATCGGAAATTTTAAAAAGTTTATGGGTGTATTTTTATGATTCAATCAAAATCTAAGAAAAGAGATAAACCAAATATTGAAGAAATTACTCAATGTCCTGAATGTGGCGGGACTCACTTAACTAAAGATTATTCTAGGGCAGAATTAGTATGTGAAGAATGTGGATTAGTAATAGATGAAGATTTTATTGACCATGGTCCTGAATGGAGAGCTTTTGACAGTGATCAAAGAGAAAAAAGATCTAGAGTTGGAGCACCTATGACATATACAATTCATGATAAAGGTTTAAGTACAATGATAGGTTGGAAAAATCGTGATTCTTATGGAAAATCTATCCCTACAAGAAATAGAGCACAACTATATAGATTAAGAAAATGGCAAAGAAGAATTAGAATAAGTGATGCAACAGAGAGAAATCTTGCTTTTGCATTGTCAGAACTTGACAGAATGGCATCTGGAATGGGATTACCAAGAAATGTTAGAGAAACAGCGGCTATGATTTATAGAAAAGCAGTTCTTAGAAATCTAATTAGAGGTCGAAGTATAGAAGGAGTATCAGCAGCAGCCCTTTATGCTGCTTGTAGACAATGTAATGTTCCAAGAACTCTAGATGAAATTGCAGGATGCTCAAGAGTTTCTAGAAAAGAAATAGGTAGAACTTATCGATTTATTGCAAGAGAATTGGGATTGAAACTAATGCCAACGTCCCCACAAGATTATATATCCAGATTCTGTAGTGAATTAAAACTAACAGGAGACGTTCAATCAAAATCTATAGAAATTCTTAAGGATGCAGCAGATAAAGAACTAACTAGTGGACGTGGACCAACAGGTGTAGCAGCAGCATCGATTTATATTGCTTCAATTTTATGTGGAGAAAGGAGAACACAGAGAGAAGTAGCAGATGTTGCAGGAGTTACAGAGGTTACAATTAGAAATAGGTATAAAGAGTTAGCAGAGAGATTAGATATTGATATAATACTTTGAATCTATGACTCGTTGGTATCAAGAAAAAAAGAAAGAATATTTCTATAACGAAGCTAAACGTAAAGGTTATCGATCAAGATCAGCTTTTAAATTAAAACAAATTCAAAATAAATTCAAAATTATAAAAAAAACAGATTTTGTATTAGACCTTGGTGCAGCACCTGGGGGTTGGAGTCAAGTTTCAAATGAAATAATTGGGAAAAATGGAAAAATTATTGGAATTGATTTATTGAATATCAAACCAATTGATGGCATTCAATTTTTGCAGGAGGATATAACGGAAAAATCAACAATCTTAAAAATAATAAAAATTGTGGGAGAAAACGGAGTTGATGTTTTATTATCTGATATGTCCCCAAATATCTCAGGGAATTATTCAATTGATCATGCTAATAGCGTACATCTCTGTAAACAATCTCTTAATTTAGTTGATAAAATATTAAAGGATAACGGGAATTTTTTATGTAAATTATTTATGGGTGAAGAATTTGATGATTTCATTAAAATATTTAAAAATAAATTTAAAAATGTTAAATTATATTCTCCACCAGCATCAAGAAAAAGTAGTAGTGAAATTTATATAATAGGAAGAAATTTTTTAAAAAAATAATCTAAATATTTGTATCAATTTTACTATAGCAAAATTATTATATTTAAATTGAGATAAGTATAATATCTCATATGATAATAAGTTTATAATTATTTATTGATTCAAATATCAATAGTGTTATTAACACAATTATTATATGCCGTAATGAATTGAGGCGTGCAGATGAACAAAGTTCTCCCGGAAAATCTTGATGATTTCTTTGATATAACTATAACAGATGTAAACAAAATGATAGAATCCATGATCGACAACAAAAAAATTGTGAAAATATTAACAGCTGGGAAAAGATTACGTCCTTTAGTAGCTAAACTTTCTTTTAAGGTTTGTACAGGTGGAAAAGAAACGCCATATCAATATCAAAGATTTATAGAGAGTACGGTAGCAATTGAACTTGCTCATACTGCCTCACTTGTCCATGATGATATTATCGATAAAGATAAGGAACGAAGAGGTAAACCATCCTTCTATATTAAGGAAGGAATACCGAAGGCACTATTAATAGGTCATCAGATGCTTTCAACTGGATTTAATATTGCTCTTAGTCATGGTGAAAAAATTGCAAAATTATATGTAGAAACGTGGGATGAAGTTTTAAATGGCGAATTAAAAGAGGTAGATTATGACGGTGCTTCCATTCAAAATGGAATTGATGATATATCGTCAAAATCAAAGATTTTTAAAGAATATTTCAAAATAATTAATATGAAGACTGCATCATTATTTTCTTCAGCTTGCAAAGCTGGAGCAATTGAAGCAGAAGCCAAAGGAGATATATTAGATATACTAGCTAATTATGGTAGGGAAATTGGGCTTGCATATCAACTTGCTGATGATCTTGTAGATCTTGAAAATGGAGAAATGATCGACAGTGTTATTATTCCCCTTTTAACGAGATTAGAAAATAAGAAAGTTGATAATAATTCATTAAAAATAAGATCGATAAGAGCAAAAATAGCTAAAAATTCTTCAAAAATTAAACAATTATATATTGATGAAATAAAACGTCATGTGAAAAAAGCTGAACACTATAGTAAATCGGAAATGATTCCCGATTCACCATTTAAATATTTACTTTCTAATGCACCTTCTTACATTTCAAATAGAATGCTTAAAGAAATTAAAATTTCAATTTAATTAATCCAAGTTTTATGTATTATTTTTTAATTAATTTATTATATGCAAAATACATAATAACAATAGTAATAACTATTATGATCAGTAAAAGTCCTAATAGGAAATTTCTAATTAAAATTGATAGAATTATATCTGAAAAATAAGCAATTAATATACAACCAAATATTGATCCAGCAGATATTGCAAAGAAAATATTCCAGGGTTTCACACCTATTAATCTTCCAATAATTGATCCAACAAGTCCACCTGACCCCTGAAATGGAACCATTACAAATAACATAATCCCAATAAATCTTAATGGTTTTATCCAGTTATATTTACTTGAAGTTTTTTTACCAATTTTTTCTATTTTATCTATAAAACTTCCAATTAATGGAATCTTCTTTGCTAGATCATAATTCCAAACTAAAAATAATGCTACAATAATATCTACAAAAGCGATAGATAAAGCCATAATTAAAGGATTTATACCAGCAATAATCCCCGCAGGAATAATTGTTTCTTTACCTAAAGGTGGAAAAAAATAACCTGATATTAATGACCAATATTTGATTTGAAAATTTTCAACTATAAATAAACCTACAGTTGTTAAAACACTAAATCCTATTATTACAGGTGATATGAATTTTATAAATGAAACTATTATATCACGTTTAAATTTTATATTCATTTTAAAAGGGTATTAATAAAATACTTATAAAAATTTATTAATTTGAAACAACAATGGAAGCATGATCTTTTTCATAGTGAGATAAATCAATAACATCAATAATTTTAATTTTATTTAAATTTAATTTATCAATAACCTGATTATAAACCTGTTTTGGATTTAATGAGACGTCAATACTTCTTGCTTTTACCATGATTATTCCTTGACCATTAATTTTTAAATATTTTCTTATATTATTTATAAAAATTTCATCTTGATTTCTTTGTGAAATGTCTTGATAAATAAAATCTACAATTGGAACACTAACACTATACCTTTCTGGATGATTGGCATCAGACATTATTGGAATAATGTTTTTTCTTTGATTACATAATTGTAATAATTTTTTTAAAACAAAAGGAGATTTTTCAATAGCATATATAACTCCATTATTAACAATATCTGATAAATGACTTACGGTTGTACCAGTTGCCGCCCCTAAATATAAAATTGTCGATTTTTCTGATAAATCCAATCTTTTTAAACCATTATGAATAGATGCTGATAACTTACTTTTATATGGATTCCAAGATCTATATTCTTTATTATGATATTTTAAAAGTTTTTCATCATAAACCGTTAATCCCTTACAATACACAGGATTTTCTGTAAATATTTTATTTTTATATCTATAAACCCCTGTTATTGGTAATGGTTTCATTTATAAATGTTATACTTGGATTTGATAAATACTTTGTCGAAATCTTAAATTATAATTTCAATATATCACTATTTGATAATTATGATAGTAAAATCTCCATTACATGATATACATGAAAAACTAGGTGCAAAATTTACAGAATTTTCAGGTTTTAAAATGCCAATTTATTATTCTTCAATAAAAAATGAACATATAACAGTTAGAAAAAAGGTAGGGCTTTTTGACGTATCTCATATGAGTAACATTTGGATTTTTGGGGAAGATGCTGAAAAATTAATTTCGCTTTCAACCATTGAGGATGCATCTAAAATAAAAAATGAGATGAGTCAATATACAGCAATACTACGAGAAGATGGTACTATCATTGATGATATTATATTTATGCATCTAAATGATAAATATATGATGATACCAAATGCAGGTATGTCAGAAAAGATAACTCAATGGTTAAGGAATATAGCAAAGGAAAATAATCTAGCAGTAAATGTTAATGATGTTTCTAGAGATTATACAATTCTAGCAATACAAGGACCTGAATCAAGGAATACTTTACAAAAACTTACCGACACCGATCTTAATAAAATTGGATTTTTTGGGTGTTCTTATATTGAAATTGCTGGAAGAGAATGTATTATTTCTCATACTGGATACACTGGAGAACTTGGATTTGAATTACAGATTAATAATAAAGAACACCCTGAATCGTTGTTTAATAAAATAATTTTGGAGGGAAACGAATATAACATTATACCAATTGGTCTAGGAGCTAGAGATACTTTAAGGTTAGAAAAAAGTTTTCTTCTTGCTGGAAACGAATTTAAAGGTGGGAGAACACCTCTCGAAGCTTTATTAAATTGGGCAATTAATTGGGATCATGATTTCATAGGAAAAGAATCGTTAATAAAACAAAAAGAAATAGGAAATTATGAACGACTAACAAATCTAATTTGTTTAGAAAATGGAATTCCACGTAATGGTTGTGAAGTGCAAAAAGATGGTTTAAAAGTAGGGATTGTTACAAGTGGTACTCTTTCACCTTGTTTAAATAAAGGAATTGCAATGGCATACATTAAACCAGAATATAGAGAAACTCATAATGTATTAGACATTATAATTAGAGGTAAAAAAATAAAAGCAAAAGTTACAAAACCACCATTTGTAAAAAAAGATTGGGCAATATTAAAATAGAAAACTATTAAAAAAAAAACCAAAATAATGGATATTGATAATTATGGTAAAAGAGATTAGAGATGATTTAAAATATACAGACTCTCATGAATGGATTAAAGTTGAAGAAGAAAAAGTAATAATAGGAATAACGGATCATGCACAATCTGAACTAACGGATATTGTATTTGCTGAATTACCAGTTATCGGAAAAGAAATAAAAAAAGGTGATGAGCTTTGCGTAGTTGAATCAGTAAAATCTGTATCAGAGATAAATTCACCTATTAGCGGAAAAATTATAAATGTTAATGAAAAACTCGAAGATAACCCTGAAATAATTAATAAAAAACCATATGATGAAGGATGGCTTGTAGAAATTAAAATCGCAAATATAAAAGAAATAAACGATTTACTTGAACCAGAAGAATATAAAAAATTAATAGAGTGAATTTTTTTTTTATTTTAAATAGATTTAACCCTAAATATTTTAAATAAGAACTATATCCCTCAACGATGGCAAAAAAAAGAAAAGAAAAAGAGGAGGAACAGGAATTAGATTTTAAAAAACCAAAATTTGACAAAGAAAAATTTATAAAAACTGAAAAACAAAAAGTGAAAATTACAGTTTTGTCATTTATATTTGGTATTGCAATCTCTTTCATTTCTTTTGGTTTTTGGATATTATTAAGAGGTAATGATTTCAGATGGGAGCTAGTTTTATTATTTGGAGTTTTTACAGCAGCTTGGTTGAGATATATATTTCAAAAACTAAATATTGATCTAACCGAACTTGGAAGGAGAGGGATGATTACATCCTATGCTATATACTTCTTTTCATGGCTTCTAGTTCTGATTGTTCTTGTTAATCCACCATTTTATGATGATGAATCACCAAGAATTGAAGTAGTTACTTTACCATCGGCACAGGAGATTGGTGGAACTGTTAAAATAGTTGCTAAAATTACAGATAATGTTGGAATAGATAATATTAATTTCACATTATACTATCCAAATGGAGAAAATTTTATTATTGATGACTTTACATTTGAAAATAACATATTTACCTTTATTTTTAATAACAATGAAAATATAATTGGAGATTTTAGTTATAAATTAATTGCTACTGATTTAAGTGGATTAAAGTCCAATGAAGATGAAGGTAAAGGTTTCTTTGAATATAATAATGATACTATTAAATTAGCTGATCCTTCAGATGGTGAAGAGGTTAAATATGTAACAGATATAATATTTGACTTAATAACTGATTTTGATAGAGCCTATTATACTGTTGATAATGGTTCTGAAATTAATATTACAAAAAAAGATAATTTTTATGAAACAAATCCAATATATATAGGGTGGAAAATAAAAAATAATGCAACAATTAGAGTATATGCTGAAGTAATTCATTATTTTGAAAATTTGGATATCCAATTCAATAATACTATTATTGATAGTAGCATATATCATTTTAATGTAATTGCTGATCAGCAAATTGGCACAGAGGAGCCCCCAGAAATTGAACTTCCAAAACCTAAATTTGTTCAAGTACCAGGTTTTGAAATAATAGTATTTGTTATCTCAATGATTTTATTAATTATTATATTGAGAATTCGAAGAAAAGATTAAAGAAAAACCAGACATGAATGAACTAGCGGATTTCTGTAAAAATCTAAAAAAAGATTTTACACCAAAAATAAAGAATTCAAAAGAACCAGTTAAATATTGGTCTGAAATAGATATTATTGAGGACAAACCGGTTGATGCATTTGTAATTATTTTTAGAACAAAGGGGTGTTCTTGGTCTATTAAATCCGGTTGTACTATGTGCGGATATTTTAATGATAGTCTTTGGAAAAACCTTGACCATAAAGATATTTTATTACAATTTGAAAAAGCTATGGAAAAATACAATGGAGAAAAAATAGTAAAAATATTTAATTCAGGTAGCTTCTTTGACGATAAAGAAATTAAATCAAAAACGAGAATAAGCATTTTAAATGATCTTATTAACAAAGTGGATAAAATATCTGTTGAATCTAGACCTGAATATATAACAAATGACAAATTAGAGGAAATATATGATATTATTACACCCAAAAATTTTGAAATAGGTATTGGCCTTGAAACTGCAGATGATTATATTAGGGAAAAATCAATTAATAAAGGTTTTAGATTTAGTCAATATCAAGAGGCGGCTAACAAAATAAAAAAATATGGATTTAAAATTAAAACCTACTTACTATTAAAACCACCTTTTTTAACAGAAGAAGAAGCAATATTTGATAATATTGAAACTATAAAAAAAGTTAGACCAATTACGGACATAGTTTCATTAAATCCCACAAATATTCAACGAAATACTTATGTTGAATATTTATGGAAAAGAAATCAATATACTCCACCATGGCTTTGGTCAGTAATGCAAGTTTTAATAAAAAGTAAAAGAATCATGGGCAAAAAAAGAATTAAATGCGATATTGTAGGTGGGGGAAGTTATCGTGGTCCACATAATTGTGGAAAATGTGATAGTGAAATTATTAGTAATATATCAAATTTTTCAATAAATCAAAATATTGTCTCGTTTTTTTTATTCGTTTAGAAAGCTTATAATAATTTAGACAAAAACATCAACCGAATTATTCCCGTAATCTTCAATTCTCTTGAGAAAAAAAATCATGAAGAAAT
>JAJISJ010000032.1 GCA_022848765.1 Thermoplasmatota archaeon | reverse complement strand
TGGAGCTGGATTTGATGATAGATTTTAATCAATATATATCTAATTATGAAAAATGTGTAAGTAAATATATTCCTCCTAAACAAACTTGGACTCCTGTAGATGAAGCAATATTTAAACCAAGGGATTTATATCGAATACCTCTTAAAGAAGCAAAAGAAATGCAATTTAAATCAATAAAATATGCATTTAACCATCATTATGAAAAAAATGAATTTTATAATAATTTTTGTAAAGAACATAAGGTTACTCCAAAAGATATTAAATCAATAGATGATTTTAACAAAATACCTTTAATACCTGATAAATTCTTTAAAGATTATCCAAAAGGAAAAGATTTTGCCACCTGGATCGCAAATATTTATACGGGTGAACTCCCTGAAATAGTTATTAAAAATAACAAACCAACCTATGATGAGGTAATAGATGCGTTTAATAAAGCAGGTATTTGCATAACATTTAGCAGTGGAACTGGTGGAAAACATACATTTATACCTAGAGATCAAAGAACTTTTTATACTTCTGAATATGCAGCAGCTAAATCCCTATTAACCATGATATATCCTTTATGGGAATATGATGCATTTGGATATTTATTAATGCCAAATCCTAAGAAAACAAATGTTTATGCGGGGAAAGCACTAGAAATTTATTTTGATGCAGTAAAAGATATCAGCGTGGCTATTGATAGAGAAGTGAATACAGAATTAATACGCTTAACAATGGGCGGAAAAGGAATAAAAGGAAAGATAATTCAATTATTAGCTAAAAGAACCTCTGTTAAAATGATTGATGATATAATTAAATGGCTTGAACTTCGTGAAAAGAATAATGATAAATTTACAATGGTTGGTGCTCCCTATATATTATATGCAGTAATGAAAAAATTAAAAAGAGAAGGAAGAAGTTTTAATTTTGGTGAAAAAGCTGGTATAGGAACAGGTGGAGGATGGAAAGTTCATGAGCATAATAGAATTCCATTTAATGATTTCCAAAAAGAAGTGGAGGAGGTATTGGGAATTCCTGGGAAATATTGTTTAGATGTTTATGCTATGGTCGAAGGAAATGGATGGATGGTGCATTGCCCTGAGGGACATTATTTACATACGCCATATTCATATTATCAGCCTTTTGTTTTAGATGAAGAATTCAATCAATTGGGTTATGATGAATCGGGACGTTTTGCTTTTTTAGACGCAGCAGCAGGTAGTTACCCTGGATTTATTGTAACGGGTGATCAGGTGAAATTATTAGAGCATTGTCCAGTGTGTGATCGACCAGGACCGGTTCTTGATCCCGAAGTGAAAAGAGTTAAAGGTGAGGAGATAAGGGGATGTGCTGAGGAAGTAAGAAGAATGTTATCTTCAGATATTGGAAAGTGAAAGTTATGGCTAGTTTCAAAGAAATTAAAGAGAGAGGATATCTCCCACAAAAAAATTTGAGAAGGTTATTAATTTTTGGTACGCTGATCCTCATTAAAATGCTAATAACAAATCTAAGTTTAATTAGAAAATTAAGTCAAATTCCATCTACAGGTAAACAATATATTAGGCCACCTCGGAGATATGATCTTCCTAAATTTGATAAAGATATGAGATATTGTGATGCTAATGAAAAATATCTTAGACCAACTCTATATTGTAATTCACATGCACCGGAAATAATTGCTTTAGCTCATGAACTAGGGGCATATAAAAAATCTGATAGAGAATTCGCTAAAGCAGCTTTTGAATTTGCAAAAAGAAAAATTACTTTGGAAATGATGTCACTTGATGGAGTGGAATATACTATAAGGAGAGGTGCAGGTACATGTTTACATGAAATAACTGTTTTTGTTGCTTTATGTCGCGCTGCGGGTATCAAGGCAAGATATAAATTATATTCACTAACAATGATTCAAGCGTGGGAAGATACTATGATAGTTGATCCAATGGTAAAAAAATTCCAGGATGCAATGGGATATTTTATGATACATGGTGAAGGAGAGGTTTTTCTAGATGGAAAATGGGTTGTTTGTGATGTTGGACCAACACCCGAAAGGCAAGCTGCTACAAAAACACCGATATCTCGATTTGGAGAGGATTCTATAGGGATGTGGTTAAATGCAGTACCTGGTACAATAATGTTTACAGAATCACTTCCTTATGGGTTGAATATTATGATGCGTTTTGTACAAAAAATTGCACCAATGACAATAGATAAAGTAAACAAAAATATTCTTGATGAAATAAATCGAGGAAAAGAAATATTAAAAGAAAAAGGTGAAGAAAACTACGATAAGGAGATAAGAAAATCATTTAAACCTAAATTCCCAGAACCAGTACTTAAAAAGAAAAAATCAATAATATTTGAAAAGTGAAAAAAAATGACCAAAAATAAAAAAGATTTAATAACATATCCTGATCCAGATCCTGTTTTATTAGAAAAACCATCTTTAAGAAAATACATTAAATATCTATCTTTTTTTGGCCCAGGTGCTATAGTAGCCTCATTAACAATTGGTCAAGGTCAATTGATAATTGGACCACAGATTGGGGCTTGGGCTGGATTTGCGTTATTATGGCTGATTTCCTTGAGTATTGGGTCATATATTATTGCCTATGTCAGTTGTAGATTTACTATGCTCTCAGGAATTAATGTTATGGATCTATTTGCTACTAAGACAAAAAAAGGATGGTTTAACTGGATAATTATAGTTATAATGCTTATATTTATCCCCATTTTTACAGCTTCAATAATGACAACGCTAGGCCAAGCTATACAATGGATAGTTGGAATTGGGCATTATTTAATTTGGGGAGTTTCATTTTGTTTACTTG
Source organism: Thermoplasmatota archaeon (assembly GCA_022848765.1). Lineage (GTDB taxonomy): Archaea > Thermoplasmatota > E2 > DHVEG-1 > DHVEG-1 > JAJISJ01. The sequence continues at coordinate 8,916 of JAJISJ010000032.1, read as the reverse complement.
CAGGAATTCTAGTACTACTTGGGAGATATAAATTACTAGAACATACCCAAGCTTTTTTTGTAGGAATTTTAGCAATTGGCGCTTTGTTTTCAGTATTTTATATTAAACCTGATTTATTAGAAATACTTCCAAATTACTTATTAATTGGGCAGAATGTACCAAATAGTTATCCTCAATGGGTGGATCAAGTTGAAGGTTTCTCAAAAACACCAATACCTCTAGTTATGCTTGGATTCTTAGGCACTCTAAATTTTACCTTAATAACTCTAATAGGTTATTTAGGATGGATTAAAGTAAAAAAATGGGGTATTTTTAAAGATCAAGAAGATCCAAATAATTTTTCAGAAAAATTATTTAACTCATTTAAAAAAAATGGAAAAATAACTTATCTTCCGGATGATGAAAAGGAAATAAAAAAATCAAGGATTTTGCTAAAACCTTTACTTATTGATCTTTCAATTGCATTTATTATTGTGTCAATTGTTTCTTCAGCATATATGATCGCAGGTAAATATTTATTAGGTCCACAGGAAATACTTCCTTCAGATGTAGATTTAATAAAAACTCAGGGAATTATTTTTTCCAACATGGCTTCATGGCTTGAACCATTGTTTAAAATTAGTGTTTTTTTCGCTCTTTTTGGGACTGTTTATGCTGGTTTTGAAGCTGCAACACGTATGTTATTTGAAACAGGAAAAACACTAAATATCAAAATTAAAAATATTCAATATAAACGTTTTATGTTATATCTATTAATTTACATATTAGTAATAAGTGTACCTCTTGCATATTTAATGTATCTAGGATTATCAGTATTATTAATGCTTAGTATAACACTACTATTCATAGGTGTTTTCGGTGTTATAATATATGGTATTGGCGCAATATATCTAAGTCAAAAGGTATTACCAAAAAAATATAAACTTGGAAAAATAAATCTAATATTATCTATAATTGCGATTATATTACTGATAATACCATTTATTTTTTTAATTATTTAGATATTACTTGAATCTCTTGAAGCTATTATATTAACTCCAGTCCCTAAAATATTTTCATAAATTATATCTCCACATTTAATTGGAGTCTTTACTTTAATTTTTGAAAGTTCAACAATACATTTCAATACTAAATCTTTATGGATGCCTTTTTTACTTCTTACAGGTAATAATCTATGGTTATCATTGTCAACAAAAACAGTTGTTGTAACTATCCGTATTGGATTTTTAATTTCTAGAATTGAATATTTCTCTCCCTTTGAGCAAATATTTCCTGAAAATGTAAAATCATTATTTTCTTCTTCTATATGAATCTTACACCCAAGAGGACATATAATACAAGTAATATCATTATTCATTTACACACCTGATATCAATATTTAATTCATTATTTGAAATTGATTCAATTAATTGTTTTGATAAATTAATTCTTAACATTTCAGGTGGTTTTACAATTCTTTCTTTTTTTTGGAAAATTGGAGTATTACCATCTTTTAGAATAATATTTACGTTTCTTTCCTCTTTTATAACTCTTAAATATAATTTAATTGTATTACAATCTTTATTTTTTATTATTTGAGGTACAACATAACTAACATTTCGCCCCGGGATAACCTTTATTTCCTCAATTTCCCCCCTTTCAAAATCTATATAATTTCCAGCATTTTTTCCAGCAATTTCTGCTGAATAAGTTACATCATCAACTAAATCATAAACATGAACTATATTACCACAAGCAAAAATACCAGGAAAAGAACTTTCCATTTTATTATCAACAATTATTCCTTTAGTTATGTTATCAATTTTTATGTTAATATTTTTACATAATTCTATTTCTGGTATTAATCCAATTGATAATATTAAACAATCGCAGGGGATATGTCTCTCGGTTTCTAAAATCGGTTTAAAATATTCATCAACCTTTGCTACATTAACACCCTCAACTCTTTTTTCTCCAACAATATTTGTTATTGTATGGGATAAAAAAAGCGGGATATTATAATCATCTAAACATTGTACAATATTCCTAGTTAATCCACCTGCATTAGGCATTATTTCATAGACTCCTATAACATTTGCTCCCTCTAGTGAAAAACGTCTAGCCATAATTAAACCTACATTTCCCGATCCTAGGATTATTATATTCTTACCAGGCATATAACCATCAATATTAATTAGATGCTGTGCAGTACCGGCAGTGTATATTCCTGCAGGACGAGTACCTGGAAGTAAGATTTGAGATCTTGTTCTCTCCCTACAACCCATAGCAAGAATAATACTTTTTGATTTTATCCTTATTATACCATCAGTGGAATTTGTGGCAACAATATTTTTATTAGGATCAATACTTAAAACAGTTGTATTGGTTTTTAATATAATTTTAGAGTTAATAATCTCATTAATATAATATTGTGCATACTCGGGACCAGTTAGCATTTTATTAAAAATAAAATTACCAAAACCCTCATGAATACACTGTGGTAATATACCACCTAATTCATTTCCACGTTCTAGCAATAATACGTTTGATTTTTCTGCTGCTTTTAATGCTGAAGCAAGACCCGCAGGCCCTCCACCAATTACAGTAACATCAGTTTCTATCATTTTTTATCATTTATCAAACATTTTGATTTTCCAATAAAAAGATTTGATCCTTCGTCATTTTTTAAAATATCCTCTCCTTTTAATCCTGTTTCCTCTATTATGTTTTTTACAATATTTGGAAGGCAGAAACCACCTTGACATCTACCCATACCAACTCTAGTCCTTCTCTTTATTGAATCCATATTTAATGCAGAGATTGGAGAATTAATCGCATCAATTACCTCTCCTTTTGTGATTTGCTCACATCTACATATTATTTCTCCATAATCAGGATTTTTCTTTATTATCTCATTTTTTTCTTCATAATTTAAATATCGAAATATTTTTTTCTTATCATTAAATGGATTGAAATCAGGTTTTTTTTCTAATTTTACTCCAATATTTTCTAATATTCCAATAACCATCTCTGCAATAGCTGGAGCAGCCGTTAAACCGGGTGATTGTATACCTGCTACATGTATAAAACCTTCAATCTTATTTGAAGGTTTTATAATAAAATCTTCAGTAAAAGTACAGGCTCTTAAACCAGAAAAATAGTTTATGATAGAATTTTTTGGAAAATAATCAAAAATTGGTGAATATGATTTAAATATTTTATCAATTTCATTTACTGATACAGAGGTATCATTCTTATCATAATTTTCTAAAATAGTTGGCCCCCATTGAATATTACCGTCTAATGTAGTAATAGCTCCACCGCCCTTGTAATGTTCTTCTCTTGGAAAATTAACAATAGAAATATTATGTTTAATTAAATCAGAAATATTTTTATCAAAAATTATTGTTGAGCCTTTTTTTGGATGAATTGTATATTCCCTTGCATTGATCATATCTGAGATTTCATCAACGTGTAAACCTGCGGCATTGATAATATATTTCGTTTCAATAATACCTTTTGTTGTTAAAACAGATTTTATTTTATTCTCACTTGTTTTAATATCCACTACTTCTGCGTTAAATAAAAAATTTACACCATTTTTAAATTATTTTCAGCTAACGCGATAGTAAAAAGATAAGGACATGTTATTCCATATGTTGGTGAATAAATTGCAATTAAGGATTTATTAGTAATTTCTGGTTCCCTTTGTATTAATTCTTTTTTTCTAATTATTTTCAGTGGAATTCCTAGTTTTTTCCCCATGAATAGAATATAATATGGGATTATTCTTGAAATTAGAAAAACCGAAATAAAATTTGGAAGTCTAATTTTTTTTAGAGAATCTTTTGTTAATAAAAGCAATAAACCATTTTTTTTATACGGAAATTGGAGTTCTTTTGAAAGTTTTTCAAACATTTTGTGGCCTTTCAAACAGAGTTTTTGTTTTAAAGTATTATTTTTTTCTCCAATTCCAGTGTGAATCATTGCATTATTGGCTTTAGTAGTTCCACAGCCAACATCACTTGTTTTTTCTACAAGAATCACATCTAATTTATATTTTGATAATTCCCGTGCTATTGAACATCCAACTACCCCTCCACCTATAATTACAATATCTGCTTTATTAATAATCTCTTTATTACCCGATTTTTTAATTTTTTTTATATTATTAGGGAAAATAAGATTGTTTACAACACCCTTAATATTTTTTAATTTACCTATCTCTTCCCCAATATCAATATAATCCTTATAAGATCTGATTTTACCTTTTATATAAACAATATTGTTATCGATTTGAATCTCTATTTTTTTATAACCTTTTTTTGTAATTATTTTCTTTACTTTTTTATCTAGTGTCATCATTTACTTTTTTCACTAAGAACTCAATAATTGAATATATCTTTTATAATTTGTTTATTTTTAATAATTGATAAATTACAATTTTAATAAAATAATATTTTTATAAAAAGTAAAAATATATATAATATAATAATAATTATTATATCTATGAGATTTACATTTAAACGATTAATTTCTTTCTTATGTATCCTCATTTTTTTTATTCCTCTATAACGTATAATGTAATCTCTTATGAAAATATTTTACAAACTGATATCCAAGATTTTCCATTTAAACAAGAATTAAATGTACCTATTGATACAAGTTTAAATGAAGCAAAATATCAACCTATTGATATTAGAATTGAATTTGAGAATCCATGCTGGGCTTTAAATGAAACAGAACATTCAATACGTATAGCATATGACGATGGATTAGATTTAATAGAAATTGAATCTCAAATTTATGATTTATATAAAAGCGATGAAAATCATATTACCTCGTGTAGTATAGTCTTTCTTATTCCAAAAGAAGCAAATGGTAATGAAAAATATTTTGTTCTTTATAGTGATGTTGAAACATCATCGCCAGATTATAAAAATCATGTTTCAATATTAGATACTCATTATTTTTATGAACCGATATCCGGGCAAATCATAGATTTTGATTATTATCAAATTATTGAGGGGGATTATATCATATATGGGATATGTCAAGAGGGAGAATTGCTAGGGAATGGAATGTCAAATGCTGTAGTAAAATTAAAACCAAATTCTACAGAATTTGAAACGGTTAATGCAGAACAAATTGCTTCATTTTCAATGAGTTATAGTATAAATCCTGCAGGAGAGTATACTGGATCACATTGGGCAATTGATGTTAAAAAATCAGTGATGGTAAATGGAAACCTAATGGTAAGATTGAGAATTGAAGGAGTTGCACCTGAAAATGAAATAAAAAGTGATGTTATTTATACATATTATTATAGACCAACGTATACAAAAAGCTTAAATGTTAATGTAAATCATGAGATATTAAAAACAATTAATATTGAAGGTAATAAGGAGAGAGATGGAACATATGCCTCTTTATCAACAATAAAAGCAAGAAGTGCCACAATAGATAAAATGAATATAGGTGAAATATTGCCAAATATTCATTTTTATTCAGAAGATGAAAGAGTAAAAGAGTATTCAATGCCTATAGATCCAAATTCTGATCCTGCTGAATGGATTCTGTCCGCTAAGGATGATGATGATCTAGGAAGTAAAGCTTGGATGTGTGTCGATGATATTAAAACAGGGCAAGCTCATGGTTTAATTTTTAAATCAAATACTGGTTTCATCGAGGGAGTTCATGATGGAATACAGGTTAAATCTTCAGTACATCAACATGTAAAACTTCCTGGTCTTGAAGCAGATAGTGGAGATTTATTCGCAGTAAGAAATGCATATGAGGATGGAGAGCATAATTTAATTCTAACTGAAGGAATGAATGTTATATTTTATGTAGAGTTTATAACATTTCAAAAAGGAGGCCATGAATCAGTAGCAAAAGAAGCTGATCTATATAAAATATTAGTTGAGAATATACCATTATATAGGGAAAATGTTTCAAAGGATGAAGAAGTGGAAATTGATAGATACTCTCTTACTGCATATTTGCATAACGCGAAATCATTTCCGATGGGTTCACTGTTGTCCGCTGCTTTAGGAAAAAATATTTCCTATATTTCAATTGAAATTTATAGAAATAATAAATTAGCATCTTCTGGTCCAGCAGGAAAAATACCAATAGGAAATTTAGATCTAAATTTTGATGATACAAATTTAATTCAAAAAATTAGATTAATTTTTAATATAATTGATTGGAAAAATATTTCAATTTTTAAAAAACTTAGGTTCTCTGATTTAGATGAAGGAGTATACCTAATTAAAGTATATCGAGAAAATCCTTTTCTAAAAAAAGAGAGACAATATATTGGTTTTTCAATTGTTGATTTAAATCAAGATACATCTATTCACATATATTGTAAACCTGAGGGAATTGCAGAATTATCGATAAAAGATTCAAATGGTGTTGGAATAAAAGATGTCAATTTTTTATTAATTGCCGATGATAATATTATTTCAATGAATAAATCTAATAATGAGGGTAATGTAATCATAAAAGCTCCAAGTTATGGAGATAATCCATATACTCTGAATGTGATTTATAATGGATTTCTAGTTATATCAAAAGAATTAAAATTTGGATTAAAAACAAGATACATATCTTATAAAGAATCATTCCAAATACCATTGTATCAATTAGATATTAAAGTTAAGGATAAGTTAGGTCTTACTCCAGCTGTTAATATCAACCCGATTCTAACAAGTAATAATATGAAGGAACAAGAATTTATTGATATTGAAGAAAAAAGTAATGGAGAATTTATCATAAATGGACTTTTCCCCGAAGAATATATTATTAAAATGAGTTATAAATCATTTGAAATAGAAGAAAAAATAAATATTGATTCTGATAAAAGTATTGAAATATTATTTCCAGCCGAATATACTATTAATATTGTATGTATGAATTCTCTTGGTGGAATTTTGGATGAGGGAAAAATAACTACTGAAAGGAATAGTATAACATTTAATGATTATATTCAAAATGATGGATCTGCAGAAATTAATGTTCCACCTGGTCTTTATTTTTTAACCATTGATTTAAATAACGAAGAAATTGCAAAACAGAATATTGATATTAAAGGTGATAAAAATTTAAATATAATTACTTCAGAAAAATCTCTTCTTCATACAAGTTTAACTTATTTTGGAATTATAATAATTCTCTTTTCAATTGCGTTTATTATTTGGAAAAAGAATTTGTACATTGGACTTAAAATAATTACAATTGGATTAATAATTTTAGCTATTATTTCTCCTTGGTGGATATTATCAGGAGATGATGGATCAATGAATACATTAACAGGTACATACCTAATTCCATCAAAAATAATCACAATAACACAAACGCAATCTGTTTTTGGCGGTGAAATAAGCTTGGTCCCTGAAGAATTCACTATGATTTTAGAGATACTTTCATTGATTTTAATTTTATCTATCATTCTAATTATTTTACAAATATTTGTAAACATAAGATTCAAAAAAATAAAGATTTTATTATCAATACTTTCTATAATATTTTTATTACTTTCAATTATACTTTTTTATGTTGCAATGTCTGAAGTTACAAATGCTGGAGTTGGAGCTTTTTCTGGTGGTGGAGAATTAGCAATTACTCTTCCAGGCTCACAGGTTGTTAAAAATATTAATTGTAATTGGGGTTTGGGAATTGGTATATATCTAATTATTTTATCATTAATAACAAATCTTGTTATATATTTTCCAAAATTAGTAAAAAAATTACGAATTAAATTATTTTAAACATCATAAGATATGATTAAATAACAAATTATAAATATACTCAATCTTTTTTAATCTATTTAAAAGGAAAGGTGGTGAGAACAAAAAATGTTAGATATTTTAACCATATTTGGTGGTTTAATACTATGTATAGGAATTCTTGATGCAATTCCAGCAATGGGTAAATCTTTAGAAAAATTTGCAAAATGGCTTGGGGCTTTCCAGTCATTAATTGGGATTATTATTATTATAATTGCAATTTTATATTGGGAAGCAGTACTTGGTATTGTTGCTTTACTTGTAGGATTAATATTATTAACTGGAATATTACCAATGATTCCAGCAATTGGTAAACAACTAGAAAAATTTGCTAAGTGGCTAGGCTCATTTCAAACTCTTATTGGAATAATTGCGATAATATTAGGTATTTGGTATTTTTTAAACAAACCAATTTAAGATATATCTCAATTTATTCTCTTTTTTTTCATTTTGTTTTAATATACTTATTTGTTTTTAATTTAATTGGGAATGTTATGTTAATAAAAGTAGTAAATGAGATCCAAAAATAAATTCATTAAATTCTTAACATTTTTTGAAAAATATTGAATATATGTTGATTGTTTTGAAAAATTCTTATTAATTCTTCTTTGATAAATAATGAATGTCTGGGCATGGTGATTTTTAAGGATTGTGACCATAAACTCTCAAATCCATCTTCATCTTTTGCTTTTACTTTTATCGAATATTTACTTAATCTATCCCATATATGAGATGTTGTTATTTCCTCTCCTGATTCATATGGTCCAAGCCATTCACTATATGAACCATCACCCCAATCCCATTTATAGTATATCATATCTCCTTCATCATCTGTTGTAGATGTAGTATAATTATGTTCATTTCTGACTCCTCCTCGAGAGGTGCCTATTGGTGTTTTTGGTTGATTTGGAGCCTGTTTTGTTGTACCTATGCCAGATAATTCTGAAAGTGTTGCAGTAATTAATTTTGTTGATCTTACGGCATATGGAATATTCATGTTTTCTATTATATCCTCTGGGGAATGATAATAATCATTGAAATTATATTCAGCATAAAATAATGCATTATATCCTGCTTCCCAAAAACGATAGTGATCACTACCCCAAGTATAACCACTTCTTAATATTTCAAGTTCAATATAATC
>JAJISJ010000031.1 GCA_022848765.1 Thermoplasmatota archaeon | reverse complement strand
AGATATTACGTAAAGCAATATCTAAACGTCTTTGAGGAGCAGTATCAACTGCTTTTGGAACTGAAATTCCACCAAAACGTAATCTAGTTGTTTCCTCCTTTGGAGCAGCATGTTCGATAGCATTAATAAGGACTTGAATAGGATTAGATTTTGTACGTTTTTCAATTATTTCAAAAGCGGATTTAACGACCTTATAAGCTGAAATTTTCTTACCATTATACTTTGAAGTTCTCATTAGATTATTAATTAGACGTTCAACAATTGGTACTTTTGACTTAGCAAACATTTTATTTGCAAAAACTGCACCAAGATATATATTCTCACTATCAAGATTTATATATCGATCTAATCCTTTATCTTCTACCTTGATTTTATCCATATCATATTTTGCTAAAATTGGGAAAAAATGAATAATTTTTCCTTCACTCTTTTTTGCAACCATATCTATCGTCTCATCGCCTTCTCAATTTTACCTTTTACCATTTGATTTAGAGATACATCATTAACTTTGATTACTTTGAATCTTACACCTGGTATATCTCCATAACTTCTTCCCATCCTACCGCCAATTCCTTCTACCATAACCTCATCGTGTTCATCGATGAATCCAATAGCATTGTTACCAGGGGCAAAAGCTGTAATTTGTCTTCCATTTTTAATTATTTGTACTTTAACACACTTTCTAATAGCTGAATTAGGTTGTTTTGCTTCAATCCCAACTTTTTCAATTACAATCCCTCTGGCTTGAGCTGTACCTTCAAGCGGATCTGCTTTTGATTTTAAACGCAAAACTCTCTTTTTATAATATCGATCATTCCAGTTTTGCTTTTGTCTGCTTTTTTTTAGCTGCCTAGCTGAATTTATACCTTTACCCATAGTTCACCCTTAAGAGAAGAGTAAGGCAGTATACAACTTTTCATATATAAATTATATCCTATACATAATTCCGTTTACATATTGAAGAAATATTGTTTTTATTAGATGGATGATTTTTTAAATTTTTTTAATTAATAATATTGAAAAAACAATTAATTTTTAGTCTTTTAATCCTAATTTTAAGTAGAATATTTATAAAAATCTAATGACTATCAAACACCAAAATATTCAAATACGAATGATTATAATATTTTTACAATTAGTTTAAATGATATTGCATCCAATATCTTATCAAAATCATTATAAAAAAATAATGCCAAAGCTAAGAAATCTCATCCCATGAGGGTAAATGAGAAGAAAGTCTGGGAGAACTTCTCATCACGGTTGAGATGGGATGGTGATGCACTCCTTACAAAATACCAGCCCAGACTTTTTATTACTTCCATCGCCAAATATTCATTATCCTTTTAAGTACTTTTTTCGCAGGTAATTATGCAGTTAATTACACGAGAGAAAATAGAACAATAGCTTGTTTTATAAAAAAATATTATTTTATATAGAAAATATTGAAATTAAATTTTTTAAATACTGAAATTAATATCTATTTTTTCTTGTGGAATGTAAATTAGATTTTATCATTCTTTCACGAATTTCTATTATCCTTTTTTCAACATGTTTAGAATATTCATCAGCCATATTTTCATCACCATAAAATATCAAACTCATCATCAAAATTATTACATTTTACTTTACTGCAATATAATATCTTTTTTGATAAATAATCTATTCAGTTTTTTCTCCACCTTCTGATGTATTATTTGAAAAATTCAATATATCAATCAATATATTATTAAATTATTTATTAATTTGAAATCTAATATTATTGTTATATATGTAATATTTGTTTTTTAATAATATATAACTCGTTACCTTTAATTATACAGTTAAATACAAATGACTTTCAATTTTATTTATCAAACTTTTTTAATTTCCTATATTTTAGAAAAAATTTAATTATATTATCGATAAATCATTTTTTATATACGAACATGTTCGTGGTTTTAATTAACTTGTGTATGTTATATTAAAAATAATAAATGAAATGTGATACTATATGGCAGAAATAACTATTCAAAATATTGTAGCATCAACAAAATTTGCAGAGAAATTGGATTTAGATGTGATAGCTCAAACAATAAAAGAAGCAGAATATGAACCAGAACAATTCCCAGGATTAATATATCGAATAAAGGAGCCAAAAACAGCTACCTTACTATTTACTAGTGGAGCGGCGAACTGTACTGGAGCAAAATCAATAGAAGATGTTAAAGCAAATATAAAGATAATAGCTAATAAACTAGAAAAAATGGGGGTGGAAGTATATAAGGATCATGAGATTGTCATTCAAAATATTGTAGCAACCTCGTATATTGGAGGGGAACTTAATCTTAGTGAAGTTGCAGTGGCACTTGGTTTAGAAAATGTGGAATACGAGCCTGAACAATTCCCAGGACTAGTTTACAGGTTAACTGATCCAAAAGTAGCATTACTTTTATTTGGATCGGGAAAATTGGTCTGTGCAGGTGCAAAAAAGGTAGAAGAAGTTCATTCAGCTGTTGATAAAGTAATCAAAGAATTATCGTTATTAAAACTTATCAGAAAAAAATAAAATAGTTATTTTATAACAAACTAGAAAACTATTTAATGGAATATAATTATACAATTAATAATAAATAGAGATAAAAATCATATTTTCGTTAATCGAATTATAGAATTTTTTATTTTTGTTTTTAATAATATTCTAGATTTAATCGTCTTAGGAGATGAAAAATAAATGAAAGGTAAAATTAAATGGTACAACTACCGAAAAGGCTATGGATTTATCGAAAGTGAAGACGGAAAAGAAGTATTCGTTCATCAAACTGCTATACCTCTTGGAATTCAACTAAATGAAGAAGATAAAGTTGAATTTGATATAGAAGATACTGATAGGGGAAAACAAGCAAAAAATTTAAAGAAATTATGATTTATATTTCATTTTATTTCTTAAAATTAAGTCTAAATTTAAATAAATATTATTTCAAAACAATAAAAAGGTTCTAAATTATTAACGATATATTCAGATATTAATACTATTAATCAAAATGTTAAGCTTGGTGTAATAATGAAATTTGATGAGCTAAATATTAATAAAATAATTATTGAAAAAATAAAAGAAATTGGATTCAAAGAGATGACTTCAATTCAGGAAAAATGTTTACCAGAAATTATCCAAGGAAGAGACGTTGTTGGCCAGGCTGAGACCGGATCTGGAAAAACAATTGCTTTTTGCCTCCCAATTCTAGATAAGATCAAAAGAAATAAAAGAATACAAGCTCTTGTAATTACACCTACAAGGGAATTATGTATTCAGGTATCCGATGTTTTTCATGATTTTGGATATAATCTTGGAGTTAAAACAACAAGTATCTATGGCGGTGTAGGCATTGAACCGCAAATAGAAAAAATATCTACATCTGATATTGTTGTTAGTACACCAGGTCGACTTCTTGATCATATTAGACGAGGTACAATAAATTTAGGTAGTATAGATTTTTTAGTAATAGATGAAATTGATAAGATGCTCGATATGGGTTTTATTGATGATGTTGAAAAAATCATTAGGAAAACTCCAAAGAGCCGACAAACATTAATGTTTAGTGCTACTATATTGAATGGCATTGATAAATTAATGCATAAACATCTTAATAATCCATTGATTATTACAACAAAAAATTATGTTGATAAAAGTAAATTAAAACAGGAATATTATGATATATATAATCAGAAAAACAAATTTTCACTTCTATTACATTTACTCAAAAATAACAAATCAGGTCTTTCAATTGTATTCTGTGGAACTAGATCGGAGGCAGAAGCTGTTTCAATAAATCTTAAAAAACATAAAATTAACGCTTCTGCTATTCATGGTGGAATGACTCAAAAAAAGAGACTTCAATCTCTAAATTCATTAAAAAATGAAAAAACTGATGTCCTTGTTGCAACGGATGTCGCTGCAAGAGGGTTAGATATCCAAAATGTTACCCATATTTATCACTATGACGTTCCAAAAACATCTATTGATTATATTCATCGTATCGGTAGAACAGCACGTGCTGGAGCTACAGGAAAAACTATAACCTTGTTAACAGGGCCAGATCATGATAATTTCAGGCGAGTTCAAAGTAATGATGAGATAGAAATTAAAAAAGTAAATTACCCAGATTTTGAAAAAGTTTCATTTCATAGAAAAAAAAAATATGGTAAAAAATCAAATAGATATTATTAATTTTATTATGTTTATTTAGTGATTTTTTTATTTTAAATTTTGAATTATTTATTGTAACTTTATCGACTTTAAATTTAAAAAAATACTTAATCTTTTAAACAAAAAATGTATATAGAATCTTTGGTGAGGATGAGATGGAAAACCGAGTCAAAATAACATATACTGTACCGAGGCAAATTCCTTTATTTGAAGAAAAAGATGATGGTAATCTTACAGAATATCAAAATAAAAAATAATAGAAATTTTTTATTGAAATTAAAAATATTTTATGAGTAATATTATTATCTCTTTCTAAATAATCCTTTCTTGATGATTGACCCATTTGTAGTTCGATACCTACAACTATCTTTCATGGAGCATTTTATACAATTTGGATTATCATCATGACAATAATCTTTCCCCAATATAGCAAGCGATTCAAGATATTTATAGACATTCTCATTCATTTTTTCTGCTTCTTTTGTTAATATTTTTATAGCTTCGTCAGGATTACTTTCAGATATCCATCCTAACCTATGAGCAACTCGGGTAACATTTTTAGCTTTACCTGTAGGATTATTTACCGATTTTTGTGGTTTTGATGTCTGTTGATTTACTTCCTTTTGCTGATTAAATTGCTCATTTACTGATGGTGTTTGTTGAACATTTATTGTTTCATAATTAACTTTTTTTCCACCTTTAGTTATTTCAACTGATTTTCCTCCATGGCTTGTCTCTCTAGTTCTTATTTCTGTCATTATCGGCATTTGTAAAGAAGCTCCTGATATTAATGCTACTCCTATTGGTAATCTTTGGATTTCTCTAAATGTTTGACTTGTTAACCCTTCAACTGATTGGACAATAGTTTTTAGATCATTTGGATTTGTTACCTTTAAAATTATATTCGTATTGCATTGAGAAATAATATTTTTATCTACTTTTGCTGGTCTCTGGCTGACAATACATAATCCCATACCAAATTTTCTACCTTCAGATGCAACAGTTCTAAGAATATCTGATGAAACTGCATTTCCAAAACCTCTTTCAGGGCAATAGTTGTGAGCTTCTTCAACAATGAATAGAAATGGCGGAATTTTTCCAGCTTTACGATCATCGAATAATTTTTTTGTTAGACGAGCTACAACAACACTTTGAACATCTGGGGGAACACCTTTCATATTTATGGTGGAACATTTTCCTGCTTTAACTAAATCACTTGTTGATGTACCACTTTCTGAGAAAACACCTATCGAGTCTAATGATTCTAAAGATGCAATAACATTCCATCTAGCATTACTTTTACTTCTTCCAACAGTGTCAATTATATCCCTTATTGAATATATATTTTTATATTCTTTTATTTCTTTTATTGCCTGATACAACACTCCTTTTTGAGGGCCTGAAATTTTTGAAGGTAAAAGATCTAAAATTTCATGAGCTTCAAGATTGGAACCACTAAGGGAAAGATGTTTCATATCACCTCGACTTTTCATAGGTGAAAAATCGGTAATCTGACTTGAATAATCTCGTTTTTTAACACCAAATTTCGCCATGTTTTTCTGATCTTTTCTGCTATTATTTGATTTTTTTAGAGATTGATATTCTCCATGGGTATCAATAATTACCGTTGGAATTTTATTTTTAAGAAGTTCTTCAACAAGTACTCCACAAGCATAACTCTTACCACCACCAGTCTTTGCGAGAATACATATATGTTTTTGAACAAGAGAATCTATGTTAAGATATACCTCAAGATCATGACCTTTTAAAAGACCAATATACGCACCATTTTCTTTAGCGGCGTTTAAACCTAAAACTATTCTAATAAGATTTTCATTTGCCCGAGCCAGTTCAGTACCAACATTAAAAGGAGTCCTAGGTGATTGTAATAAACCTCTTTTATCCCTAAAACCTATCACTTCAGCGTATGCTTTAAGATTAGTTTTAATATTTGGAATTTCTTCATTATTTATTAGTGAGGTAGCATCTTCAAATTTGAAATCAGAATGCTGTTTTATATCCATAACCTGCGCTAATATTTCACCTTCTTTATGTGGAGCAAAGATATAATCAAATTTTCTAATAGCATGTCCATCAACAGCAAACTTAAAATCTGTTATTCCAACTTCTCCAAAAATATAACCTACAACACCGTCTTTCTTCTGCATCCTTAAATCCCCAACTTTTTAGAATAATACCTTGTTGGGTTATTATAGTTTTTGTAATTTTTTACTCAATTCTTTTGGTAAATCTGCAATTTTTTCAAGAGCTTCTATTTCCAAAAAATGAAGTTTACCGGGAACTACCAAAGTATGAAGAGGAGGCCCAAATTCTTCATTTTTTAAATGTTTAAGATAATTAGCCTTTAGAATTGGTTTAGATGATCCTGCACGAGCAACTACACATATTAAACTATCATCATTAAATATTTTATCACTAATTTTCCTCTCAATTTCTTCTAATATTTTTATACCCTCATTTGCCGTCATGAATCTATCATTATCAACTTGAATATCTAAAAGTACAAGAGAGTGTAATCCCATTTTCTTATTTTTTTTTATGATATTATATGGACTTATTGGAAAATAATCCTTCTCAGGAAACGCAATAGTCGTGGTCCTTCCAAATTTATAATTTTGAAGGCCAAGTAAACCAGGTACTGCGGTAACAATACTACTTCCATGAATAATGTTTGTTTCAATTCCCTCATCGATTGCTCTTAATCGAAGATCTAGGTGTGTAGTCGCAGTCATTGAATCACCACAAGATAAAAAAACAATACGACTATCCTTCGCGTTATTTAATATTTCATCGCCTTTTTCTACTCCCTCCCTTTTTAATACAATTATTTTTTTTTTTATTAATTTTTCAATTTTTGTAAGGCTTGTCCCAAATAATTTTGCAGTATAGAACTCGGCATATACTATATCACATTTATTAATTTCATCTAATCCTTTAATAGAAATATCTGTTTCATCATTTAAACCTAAACCAATGAAAGTTATCATACCTTTATTCATAATTTTCATTATACTCTAATTACAAATAATTCAAAAATGTTTGTTATAAAATATTTAAACCAGATATTATATAAAAAAACAATCTCTAATATATTTATTCATTTTATATAATGATATTTAAATAACAATACTAATTATCGAAAAATATGATTGATGCTGTTCTAGCTATCCCTTCATTTATCATTGGTATTATCTTTCTTTGGAAGGGATCAGATGTTTTAGTTAAAGGAACGTCTAATACAGCAGCAAAATTTGGAATATCTTCAATCATTATTTCTTTAATAATTGTTGCTTTTGGTACTTCAGCTCCAGAATTTGCAATATCATTTGGAGCGGCCCTTCAAAATAGAGCTGATATTACACTTGGAAATATTATTGGATCTTGTGTTGCAAATATTCTTTTAGTAATTGGAATAAGCGCGATCATTAAACCGATTAAAATCAAAAAAAGTTTAATAAGACGAGAAATTCCAATTTTTACTGGAGCTTCAATTCTTTTATTTATCTTCAGTTATTTCGGTTTTTTAGATAATTATCATTTATTTGGTGGATTATTTTTTCTTATCTTGTTTACCTTATTTATTATTTATTTTATTCAATGTGCAAGAAAGGAAAGAAAATATAACGATAAATATGGTGAAGGCTCAACGAAAAAGAATATTCTTTTTATTATAATAGGTATTACTGGAGTTGTTTTTGGAGCTTGGTTATTAATTGAATCAGCAATAACTATTGCAGATTATTTAAGTATACCAAGATTTGTTATTGCATTATCGATTGTTGCAATTGGTACTTCTCTTCCTGAATTGGTAGTTTCCGCAATGGCAGCATATAAAGGAGAATCTGATATTGCTATTGGAAATGTTCTCGGGTCAAATGTTTTTAATATTTTTCTTATATTAGGCGCAAGCGCTCTATTTATACCTTTACAAGCAGCTAACTATTTTTATCATTTAATCTTTTTATTAATAGCTACTTTTATTCTAATTCCTGTTGTACATACGGGACATATTATATCACGATTAGAGGGTTTTTTTTTCTTAATTATTTATAGTGTTTTTATCTGGTATATCTTTTTTTTAAATTAATAAAAAATTAATTATCTGATTAAAACAAATCATATAAATATCAATTTTATATTTTTATGACAGAATGGATAATGATAAAAAACAAATTGATAAAAGAGAGATTTATGCAATTTTAATAATGGCTTTTCTATTTATTGTTATTCATGGGATTGCGCTTTTAATCACAGGCACTTTTCAAGAAGAAGGTATGCAAGCTTTTGAAGATCCTGATAATCCAATAAATATTGTTTATATTCTATTTATTATGTTGATTTTTACAGCTATTATTCTGTTAATTGCAAAGTTTTGGAAAAAACAATTAATCCAAATTATTATTCTTGGAGCTATAGGATATACCTCTAGCTATGTATTCTATCCTTTATTTAATATAATCCTTCCTAATTCTATTAATATAGCTATACCAATAAATGAAAATTCTTCAATTCTTTTATCTGCCTCGATAATAATTTCATTTATTTTGGCATTGTCTTTAGTAATTATTTTATATAAATTTCCAGAATGGTATGTAATAGATATATGTGGAATTATAATTGGTGCAGGTGCAATAGCAATATTTGGTATATCTTTAGGAATATTTCTTGTAATAATTCTTTTAATTAGTCTGGCAATATATGATGCTATATCTGTTTATAAGACAAAACATATGATTGATTTAGCTGATACTGTAATGGATTTAAAATTACCAGTTTTATTAGTTGTACCAAAAATTAGAAAATATTCTCTTATAAAAGAAACAAAAAGACTTAAAGAAAAACTTGAAGAAGGTTCTGAACGTGAAGCTTTTTTTATGGGATTGGGTGATATCGTCATGCCAGGTATATTAGTTGTTTCAACATACAATAATATAAGTAATTCACTTCCAATTGCTTTATCCGTAATAATTGGAACACTAATTGGGTTCGTCTTTCTCATGAATTATGTAATTAAAGGAAAACCACAAGCAGGACTTCCTTTTCTTTGTGGAGGCGCAATTCTTGGATATATAATTTCAAGTCTAGTTTTATATGGAGAGTTAAAAGGTTTAATTTTATAAATATTTAAAAACTATTTTTATAACCACATTTTTCACACAAAATTTGATCATCTAAATGTTTTAAATTGTTATCACATTTAGGACATTTAATTTTTTCAAGAAAATGTTCAAGCCAGATATCCTTGACTTGCGGTACAGTTTCGTTTTCTATTCCCTTTAACATATTTTTAAGCTCCGGAGTATTTGCTAATTTATTAAGTTTTGAAAAATCTATTTTCCTTTCTTTTTTATCAGTATATGAGTCATAGAATATTGTTTCACCTGTTTTTTTATGAGTTTTTTTATTCCTTATTAATAAGAAAGCTAGAATAACTCCGCCAATAAGACCTCCTAAATGTGCGAAATGAGCAGTTGTATCTTGAACATTAAATATTACAATTATTGTTTCTAATGCTGCAAAAATAAGAACTGCATAGATTACTTTTATTCTTCGAAATATCATAAAAAATCCTATTGGAATAGGCATAATTACTTTGTCTCTTGGATATGAGTATGCAAAAGCACCCATGATACCAAAAATTGCTCCAGATGCTCCAACTAACGGTATTTGTGAATTTAAATTTAATAATGAGTGAGTAATAGTACCACATATACCACTTAATAAATAAATAATAATGAATTTTTTCCATCCAATTCTTTGTTCAAATGCCATTCCAATAAAGAAAAATACTAGCATATTACCAATTAGGTGGGCAAATCCACTATGAATAAACATTGACGTAAATAAAGTATAAAGCTGAGGTGAAAATTCAAATGAGAGATAAATCGGTCTGAAAGCCAATCCAGCCAATCCGAAATATTCTAGACCAAATATAATTTCCTCCTGAAAAATCATTGTTAAAATAAAAACTATAAAATTTGCTAGAACTAAAGAATAAGTCATCATCCACTTTTTTAGATAGGCCATTGATAATGTTAAGACAATTATAATAATACATATTAAAGAAATTAGGCCTATTGGTAGTATCAAAATTTCCATTATTTTTTTCTCCAATACAATTTAAATAAGATTTTTAAGGATAATATACAGATGCTATAAATATTATTTCAAATAAAATTGTGAACTTGAGAGGGCGGGGAGGGATTTGAACCCCCGTATGCGGATCTGCAGTCCGCCACATAGCCACTTTGTTACCCGCCCATAAATTTGGTTATCTGCCCATCAGGAGGTTATCTACTCAATATATATCCAGTGAATTCTGAATTATGATATAATTGTTTTGGTGAGATGAAAACGATGATATGTGACAAATTAATATAATCGGTAAATAATAGGATTACAATCAATTTTTATTTTCAACAGAACATTTATATTATTTATTAGATATATATTTTATATCAATCATCGTTGGGGGATTAAATGAAAAAAATAAATTTAATAATCATACTATCAATTACATTGATTGTATCCCCTGTTTATGGTTCTATAAATCAAGAAAATTCAGATTTATATAATGATGTTTTTATAGAACTTCCTTCTTATTTTAACTGGCGTGATATCAATGGAGTTGACTTTACAACTCCTATACGAAACCAGGCACCATTTCATAGTTGTGAAACTTTTGCTATAGTTGGTGCACTTGAAACTATGGTTCAGTATAAAGTTGGTTATCCTTTTGGATGTGATCTTTCAGAGGCTCACTTATATTTCTATAGTGGCGGTAATCTTAATTGGGGTTCTTTTCCTGAAAATGATACTAATTTCTTAAAAGAATATGGTGTACCAGATGAAGCGTGTTGGCCTTATCCATCAGAACTTAAACAATATCCATTAAATACAACTTCTCCTGATTGGGGTAATAGATCTGTAAAAATTACTGATTGGTATTATCTACCAGAAGATATTGATTCAATAAAAAATGCTATTGTTAATAATGGGCCCGTTCCCACTTATTTTATTGTTTATGATGATTTTATTTATTACAAAAATGGCATCTATAAACATAGGTGGGGTAATTATCGGGCAATCCATTATATCACCATTGTAGGATATAATGATAATCCCGGATATTGGATTTGTAAGAATAGTTGGGGAACAAAATATCAGAATGAGGGATGGTTTAACATAGGTTATGGTGAATGTAGTATTGAGAAAAAATCATTTTATCTAGAAGGAGTATATGGTCAGTTTCCAATAATTTATGTAGACGATGATAACATCAATGGCCCATGGGATGGGTCTATAAAACATCCTTATTCAAATATTCAGGAGGGAATTGATAATGCATATACAGATTGGACCGTTTTTGTAAAAAACGGGTTTTATAGTGAAAATATTATTATTAACAAAACTATTAATTTAGATGGTGAAGATAAAAATTCTACGATTATTGATGGAGGGAACAATAAGCATGTTATTACAATATCAAAACCTAACGTTATAATATCTGGTTTTTCAATTCAAAACAGTGGAACGGAACCATATAATGCAGGTATTAAAACATTATCCCTTGATTCTAATGTTACGATAAAAAATAATATAATTCAAAATAATGGAATTGGAGTGTTTCTTAATTATGCTTATGAAAAATCTTGGAATATCGTTCAAGATAATATAATTCAGAATAATCTTGTTTTATTTACTCTTGACAAACATTTTAGTCTAATAAATAATTTTATTAATTTTAAAATAACTCCTAAATTTTTATAAATATTTTCTTCCGGTAAAGCAGCCAGCTGACTCCCCATAAAAACC